>JAIPER010000020.1 GCA_021737115.1 Desulfohalobiaceae bacterium | reverse complement strand
GCCCCAGCAGGGGCACGATGACCACATACAGTCCGGTGATAAATCCGGCCTTTCCGGGCGTGGTGTACACCAGACCCACCTGCTGCAGGGAGGCGCCCAGAAAAAGAACGATCCCGGCCAGGCAACCGCCGACAATGATCATTTTCAAGCTGGCCTGCGGCCGGATCGAGGCCGGGACCTGCCGCCTCTCCCGGAACAGATACAGCAGGGGCAAAAGGGAAAGGCTCCCCAGGGCAAAGCGGAGGCCGTTAAAGGTGAAGGGACCCACATAATCCATACCCACCCGCTGGGCCACAAAAGCGGTCCCCCAGATGAAGGCCGTGAGCAAAAGCAGTGAATCGGATTTTAGAGGTGCCATAGTTTGTGGAACAACATGAAATGGGTCAAATCTGAATATCCCGGCGTCCGATATCGAGAGCACCCTACCAGGACAGACGACAAAAGGCCAGACAAATCTTTCGTTATTCCTTATCGATACCAGGGTCAGGTTCCGTATAGAGGCAGTGGGCCGGACGGCCTGGAAGGTTGCCCGGGTCCTTGAGCAGTTCGATCCTGGACGGCTTCCGCCGCCCGGTGGACATCAGCCTGCCCATGTGCTGAAGCGACACCCTGCATTCCCGGGCCGGCCTTTATACCTGATGCCGCGCTCCGCCGGCCAATCGTTAAGCGTGCTTGACGTTTGATATGTATAGGTTTAGTCTCCAAACTACTTTTCATAATAAATCCAGCTACTACTGATTCGGTACTCTTCCCTCGATACTTTGAAAATGACAGAAAACAGATTATTGCCCACGGATCACACGGATTGACACGGATAGGTTTTCTTTGTTTCGCAAGCAATGGTGGATGTCCTCACAGACAAAATCGCGGACCACAGACTGAACAACGTCACTCCCCTGCAAGCCGGGTTTCTGACATACCAGCACGAGGGAGACGCCCCTGATGCCATCGTCGCCAACATCACCCTCCACCACTTGCCCGATTTCTGGAAGCAGATTGCCCTTTGCCGGCTTCATGATCTGCTCATGCCCGGAGGCAAGATGTTCCTCGCCGATGTCGTCTTTGGTTTTGACCCGAGAACCTACCAGGAGACCATCGAGGGGTGGCTGAAGGGTATGCGGGAACTGGCAGGCCCGCAGATGCAAGCGTACATATGCTCAAAGACTAAAGAATAGGGCACACAACAAGCCGGAGGCAGGAGAGGCCAGGAATCCGGCCTACAGCTATGATGGGCAGCCCTGCAACCGGGCTTTCAATGCCGCCGGATTACCGACCGGGAGATTGACGAGCTGATCGGGAACTGAGTAATGGTGATATATGAAATCAAAATCTTTACTGGTCTTTTTACTCATCGGCGCTTTCATCGGGTACTTTATCTTCCACCCCGTATTCATGGGCCTGGGCCATCTGATGCACCAGGAAAATGTATATGCGGAACATACATTGACCGCTGTTGTATCTGCGGCCTTTTCATTGCAGATGCTCCCCTGGGGGTTTTCTTTTGCTGTTGTCTTTGGACTCATGGGCTACATGCTGCAACGGATCCGGCTTAATGAGGATCTGCTCCGGGTTGCCAACATGGAGCTTGACGCAAAAGTAGAGGAGAGAACAGCAGAACTCAAGGCGGCCAACCAGGAGTTGAGCATACAAACCCGGCATGCCCTGCTTGGATACGAAATCGGCAAAGTCCTTGTCCAGGATATAGATCTGCAGAGCTTGCTGCAGCTTTGCACCGAGTCCATAGCCAGGAACCTGGATGTGGCCTTTGCCCGAATCTGGGTCATGGATGAAAAAGAGAACAGGCTTGAATTGATGGCCAGTGCCGGGATGTATACGCACATAGATGGAAATCGCCGCTATATCCCGATCGGCAGTTTGAAGATCGGCATGATCGCGGAAGAGAAAAAACCGCACCTGACCAACGAAGTCCTCGGCGATCCCCTGATCAGCGACCAGGAGTGGGTCAGGCGGGAAGGGATGGCCGCCTTTGCCGGACACCCCCTTGTCATCGGAGACAAGCTTGTGGGCGTCATGGCCATGTTCGCGAAACAGCCCTTGCAGGACAGTGCCCTGACGGCGCTGGCTTCGATTTCCGATGAAATAGCCCTGGGCATAGAACGCAAAAGATCTGAGGATCAGATACATTTTCTGGCCTATTACGATCGGCTGACCGGCCTGCCGAACTGGCATTATTTCAAAAAAGTCCTGGAAAAGGCCGTGGATTTTGCAGCCCGTTATCAGCAGAGGTTTGCCCTTTGCCATATCGATGTTGACGATTTCGCTCGCATCAATAACACACTAGGGCATAAGGCGGGAGACGAGTGCTTGAAAATCGTATCTTCGAGGTTGTCGGATACCCTGCGCAAGAGCGACGATCTGGCTCGCATGTTAGTGGAGGACACACCTCTGGCCCGCACTGGAAACGATGAATTCATCGTTTTGCTGCAGGCGGTTGATAGTGCCGAAAAGGCGGCTCACGCCGCCGATCGCATACGCAGGGAGCTGTCCAGGCCATATCAACTTGACGGGTATGAAGTATTTCTATCCGCCAGCATCGGCCTGGTCCTCTATCCTGAGGACGGCGGCGACGTCGATGGCCTTCTAAAGAATGTGGAAACAGCCAAGTACTCCGCCAAAAAAAACGGAAAAGACAACTTCCGGCTCTATTCAAAACCCATGAATGAAGCCGCCCTTGAAATACTGGACCTGGAGGCCAAGCTTCGCCGGGCTATCGAAGAGCGGGCATTTCTGCTTTACTACCAGCCCAAGGTTGATATAAAGACAGGGAAAACCGTGGGCATGGAAGCGCTGCTTCGCTGGAAATGGCCGGGCGGCGGTTTTATCCCGCCGTCGAGATTCATTCCCCTGGCCGAAGCGAACGGGCTTATCGTTCCCATCGATAATTTCGTACTGGAAGCCGCCTGCCTCCAGAACAAGAAATGGCAGGAATCCGGTCTGGAAAGGTTAAGTGTCGGAGTCAATGTCTCCGGGCTTCAATTCGGGCGAACGGATTATGTCCAGAATGTCTTGACGGCCTTGGGCAAGGCAGGCCTCGAACCGAGGTGCCTGGAGTTGGAAGTAACTGAAACCACGATCATGGCTGATCCGGAACGGGCGGTCCGCAACCTGCACGATTTGAAAGAAATCGGAGTGCAGGTCTCGCTGGATGACTTCGGGACCGGCTATTCCTCCTTGAATTATCTGAAAGAGCTCCCTCTTGACTCAATGAAAATCGATATCTCTTTCATCAGGAACGTGGCCGCGGATCCAAAAGACGCAGCCATAGTCAAGACGATCATCGCCATGGCCCACAATCTGGATTTGAAGGTCGTGGCCGAAGGCGTGGAGAAGGGACAACAGTTGAAATTTCTAAAAGAGCATGACTGCGACCTCATCCAGGGCTATCTGTTCAGCCCGGCTGTACCGGCGCTGGAATTTCCCGACCTGGCCCAGGGAATCTTGCAGTTCACCTGATTCTTATGATTCGTGCACTTATCAGTATTTCAGAAGATGTCCCGAACGTATCCATAATTGAAGACAGAGAAGGATGATTCCGGATCCAGACGTTCGTTGGTGCTCATCCGCTTATACTTTGCTTATCCATGGGATAGGAATCAAGTATAAGAGAAGAGTTTTGCCCACGGATCACACGGATTGACACGGATAGGTTTTCTTTTTTGCCTGCCAGCAATCAGAGACTGGCAGGCAAATGCCATCGCCATGCGGCATGGCACAAAGGCAATTCTTTCGGAGGCATCACCCTTGGGGCGGCGGCTAACCTCGGCGAAACTCTGGAATGAAGACGAGGGCTTGCAGCGAAGCCTGATTGGGCGATGACTCTTTTTGTTGCTGGGTCTTATTCCAGCAGCAAAAAAGTATGTTCTTCAATATCCGTGTCAATATCCGTGTCAATCCGTGTGATCCGTGGGCAATCATCTGCCTGTCTTCATTTTCAAAGTATCAATGGAAGACTACCCGTTCGTTTTGACAACCGAAAATTGACCACTCGAAGAATCACTTCCTGCCTTTTTTAAACATCCTTTTCGAAAGGATCGGAGTAAAAATTTATCACCGTCTTCAAGTATGTACTTGATCTTCCAGTATCGGTCAGAGAAGAGGGGCAAGTAGGACCTCCAGCAGTTTTGAGATATTGTAAGAGCCAGGCTCCAGCCTGGCAGATGGTACAGTATGTAATGAGGCTTGGGAAAATGCCGAACGGGGGGCTGCCTGCCCCTTTTTTATGCTTACTATTTGCTTTCTATTAAAAAAGGACTCACAGCATATTTCTGTAAGTCCTTGATTTTTTGGTGCCCCCGGGGCGATTCGAACACCCGGCACCGGGATTAGGAATCCCGTGCTCTATCCGCCTGAGCTACGGGGGCTGAAAGGCGAGGTTTCTTGTCTCCTGTATCGGCACAAATTAAGGACATACCCGATCAGGGCGTTGTTTGTCAAATAGAGACTCTCTAAAATCAACAGATTTCATCATTTTTCCTCTTGACAAAAAATGTCCTGTCAACTACTATTCCAGCTTTAAATGTTCTTATTTTCTATAGACCATGAAAATAACATCAGGAGGCAGGTTTACGTATACCTGCCTTTTTTTGTGATCGCCGTAAAGGGTCATTAAAACTGGTTTATCTTATACTGAGGATGACATAAATCGGATAATTTTCGAAAAAAGTGAAATTCAATTCTTCTTTTCTGCACAATGACTGCAGGATATGGCGGACTTGAATCAAGATTAAAATTTAATTTTATTATTTCAGAATCTTAAAAAAAAGAAAACCATCTATTGATTGGCATATATCTTGCTAAACACATACCAAAAGTTGTCATAAATTGCGAATAGGCAGAACCTCAACTTATGACGACCGTAAGTATAACCGGGAGAAGACACCCAATGAACTCCGAACAAGACACAAACGTAATCGGCCGGCAGGCTCTGGAGAAGGCACGAATCCCGTTTTTTATCGGCGAGGAAAACGGCCGCATTCTTTATACCAACCAGACCTGGAAGCAACTTATGAGTTCTGAAGAAGAATCTGCCGAGAAAACCTGGTTTGACTACTTCAAGGCCGACAAGGATCTTATACTGGAGCGAAAAGACGCCACCCTGGAAACGGAGCTCATTTGTCCCTATGATGAGGACCGCTGGGTGGCCCTCATGCTGCATACCATCAGCTCTGCGGACAACGGTCGAAGCGTGTTTGCCTGTTTTGTCATCGATTGCACCGAATACAAAAAGCAAATCCAGGAAATCCAGGTATCATGCCTGCATGACCCCTTGACCGGACTGGCCAACCGGGTTCTACTGCTGGACCGCTTAAACACCTCTTTACAATTGCACCGACGGGAAGCGAGTCACGGATTCAGCCTACTGTACATCGATCTCGACGATTTCAAGCACATCAATGATGAACTCGGGCATGCGATTGGAGACAAAGTCCTGCTGCAGACCGCACAGAGACTCCAGCCCCTTTTCAGGGCCCAGGACACCATCTGCCGCTGGGGTGGAGACGAATTCATCGTCCTCTTGGACGGAATCATGGATGAAAAAACTGGAAAAAAGAAGGCTCAACGCATCCACGAAGCCCTCTCCCTCCCCTTTTCCATTGACGATCATGAAATTAGCATTTCCGCCAGCATAGGCATCACAATGAGCAGCGTCCCCTTTGACAGGCCGGAAGATCTTCTGCTTTTGGCTGATCAGGCCATGTACAAGTCCAAGGCTGCCGGGAAAAGCCAGACAACGCTGCAGGCCCCACTGGTCCGTACATTTTCCGAGCTCAAACAACTGGAACAGGAAATGCGTTCCGGATACAAACGAGATGAGTTCTATCTGGTCTACCAACCGGTCATGGACTTGAAAAGTATGCAAATTTCCGGCCTGGAGGCTCTAATCCGCTGGGAACATCCTAGCCGAGGCACCCTGTACCCCAACGACTTTTTCCCGATTGCCGACAGAAGTAATTTTTCCGATCAGCTCGGCACCTGGATCCTGTGGCAGGCCTGCGGCCAAATGGCCAAATGGAAAAAGGCCTTCCAATTCAACGGGGACCTGAAACTACACGTGAACATATCCAGCGCCCAATTCAAGTCCCCTGCATTTCAGGATCTCATTGATGAAGTGCTCACCTTCTGCAATCTGGAACCGGAAACGATCAACCTGGAGTGTCCCAAGGAATCCTTCCTCAATGGAGGCAAGGTTGCCAAAAAAACCATTGAGTCTCTGAAAAAAATCCCCAGGGTCAATCTTGTTGTCGACAATCTGAAAATGAACCTCGGAAACCTCAACTTTTTTTTCAATTACAAATTTATTCCCTTCAATATGGTTAAGATCGATCAAAACGGGATCAATTATTTGAGTACGAACAACACGATCTATGATTCCCTGCGGACTTTCATCAGCATCTTTTCTCAAATGGGCATTGACCTGGCCATAAAAGGTATTGAATCCAAAAAGCAATTGAATACCCTCAAAAAAGCCAACTGCCATTACGGCCAGGGCTATTATTTTTCCAAGCCTCTGAATCTGCATGCAACAGAAAACTATCTAAAAAAATATTTTCAATGAAAGAGCGAAATGTCCGGGATACTGCTCTTCCTGATCTCCCTCCTCACAGCCAGGCTCAATAAAACGTTGACGACCTGCCCATCATGTGCCAGAGTGCTTCAAATTTTTTGAGCATCAGTTTCACATGAAATCCGGTCCCTGGGAAAACAATATCCTTTCATAAATGACCCCCATGAAAGCTCCCCGTGCCCTTGCCAAAAAGGGAAAGACCGGATTCGATACAGCCTATGCCCTTTTGTAAAATACAACTGATCGCCGGCATCCTTCTTGGAGCCATGATCTGCTTCCTGCCTCTTTCCCTGCCGGCGGCTCCGGAAGATGCCGACAGCCAAGAAGTCTTATCGCAACCCATTCAAAAAGCAGAGGCAAAAACTCTCAAGGACATCTCGCGCAGGCTGGAGAAGATCCAGACCACCCTGCCGGATCTTTTGAACCAGGTCGAAGAAGAGATTCAAAGACTCACTCCCCGGCTGAACCAGCTTCTCAGGTTGAAAGCCTTTGTCGGCAATGATTTCCGCAAAATCGGTTTGATCAGGCAGGCCCTGCAGAATCTGAAAAGGCAGTTTCAGGGCAGCATCGAACCGCTGAAGTCCCTGGAGCAGGAACTGGAAGAGCTGCGCTCGACGCTGGAGTCCTCCAAGGAAAGCCTCATCGAACAGTTGAAGTTCCCTGTGGCCTGGAATGTGGAGAAGACAAAACAGCTCTACACATATGAAGATTTGCGCCAGGAGTTGCGTAACCTGGAGGAGCGCCTCGATCGGGTCAAGGAAATGAGGGATTCCTTTACCCGGCACATCGTCTCCCTGCAGGAACAGACCAAGCGGGAGATGAGCACCGCCTGGGTAGACTACTTTTTAAAGCCGGACCCTTCCATACTCAAAAGCGACCTGCGGCAGTGGATAAAGGAATACAAGGCCTGGCAACAGGGACTGCCGGTCTATCTCAATTTCTTTCTTCTGGGAGAAACGGCCTGGATTCCCTTTCTGAGCTACCTGCTTCTGTTAACGATCGCCATTTTCTTCCTGCTGTTCGGAAGCCTTCGATTCCTCAATAAAAAAATCTCAGGAATACCGGCCTCTCTCTGCCTGCCTTCATTGATCATGATCAGCACGGCACTAGGCATCTGGTTTACCTCGATCATTCACCAGAGCACCTACCAATCCCTGTTCTTTTCAACCCTGGCCCAACTCCTGGCCATGCGGGGCCTGGTCCAGCTCTGCCAGCGAGTCAGCACAGAAGCCCGACCTGAAGAGGTATCCAGATCCAATTTTCTGGTCGTTCTATGGTATGCTTTTGCCGGGGCCCTCGTCCTGCGGACCCTGGATTTTCCGGCCTTGCCCATGCAAGGCCTGTGGACGGTTCTGCTGGTGATCGTGAGCGTATGGATCGGCAAGCAGCAGACACCGATCGGTCTGAACCTGGAGAAGGCCATCCACAAACTGTCCCTGCTCATCCTTCCCGGACTGGCCATTCTCTCCCTGCTGGGATGGATCAACCTTTCCCTGCTCATGACCGCTTTCTGGTTCGTCCTGGCTCTATCTCTGCAGTACGGCTCCCTGGGCGGACACTTGCTGAAAAGACGAATTGCCAGCATGCCGGAAACAAAACTGGGCTACCTCAGGCGGGGCATCACCCAGGGGACCGGGATACCAATCATCTGGATCGGATCCATCCTGCTGGCCACCCTGTGGCTGGAGGTGAACCTCGGTGATTTTCAGCTCCTGCAGCAACTCTCTGAATTGAAGATAGGCTGGGGCAAATTGTCCATCAATTTCTTCAGGCTCCTGCTGGTGATGGTCTCTTTTTACGTAGTCCGTTCCGGATTGATTATCTTGCGGACCCTGATCGACAGTATCGCCGAGGTCAACGCACAGCTCGATCCCGGCACCACGGCTACCTTGAAGACCCTGCTGACCTATTTGGTCTGGGGCATATTCCTCATGATCTCTCTGGCCTTTATCGGGGTCAACCTGACCAGCCTGACCGTGGTGGCCGGGGGACTCAGCGTGGGGATCGGCTTTGGCATGCAGAGCATCGTCAACAATTTCATCAGCGGTCTGATCCTGCTCTTCGGACGTTCCATCAAGCCTGGAGACATCATCCAGCTCGGGGATCTCTGGGCCACGGTCAAGGAAGTCAATATCCGGACCACCGAAGTGATCACCTTTGACCAGTCCAACGTCTTTGTCCCCAATTCCCAGCTCATAGGCGACCAGATCACCAACTGGACTCACCAGAACAAGACCATTCGGCGTAAAATAATCGTCGGGGTGGCCTATGGCTCGGATATCGACCTGGTCAAGCGGCTTTTGTTGTATCTGGCCGAGACCAATCCCAATGTCTATAAGATTCCGGCCCCGTTCTGCCGCTTCATCGATTTCGGTTCCAGCTCCCTCGATTTCTGTCTGTATGTTTATGTATCCATCGACAATGCCTGGGAAACCGAGTCCGAACTCCGCTTCGACATCGACAAGATATTCAGAGAATACAAGGTTGAAATCGCTTTTCCCCAGCAGGATGTCCACCTCAAATGGGGCGATGGACTGGAAAAGCTCCTGGAGCGATACACTACTAATAAGGCTGGCGAAGAAAGGGGTTGAAGACTCCCCCAAGGCTCTGCAGTACCCATAAAACCCAACGGGAAGAGGTCGACCATGGACAAGAAAATTCTGATTTACTTACTTCTGATTCTCACTCCAATCTGGATTTCGATCAGATTCTACAGCGGACCGGGGGCCCAATGGGTAACCGGTTCACTGAGCGGGATCGTGTTCGTCCTCTTCTGGTGTCTCCTTTTGCGTCTTCTCTTGACCGGCCCCAAAAATTTTACCCTGACCACCGGGGTCTTTCTCACCTTCTGCGGACTGGAGTTCCTCCAGCTCTGGAATCCGTCCGTCCTCGAAGCCATCCGGAACACGTTCCTGGGACAGCTGCTCGGGTTAACCTTTTCCTGGAATTCTTTTCCGTATTACTTCCTAGGGGCCTTCATCGGTCAGCAGATATTGAATAGAGGCCCTAACCAGCAGTCTCAACATGACGCCTCTTCCCGATCGGATCAACCCTGAATGGTTTCAGGCCTCCGTCCCCGCTTTCCTGCCAGGCCTTATGGCTTACCTGCCAAGAGACAGAGACAAACCAGGGCCTGGGAGGATGCGGCTGCAAAAAATCTTTTTGCAGCCGCCAGTGGTCAGAAGTCAGTGGTCAGAGGTCAGTAAATCCAAAGAATTACAGGAAAAAAAAGTCGCTTGAAGCGTTCACTCAAAACTTTTTGCAGATGCGTCTGGGAGAGCGGGGGCTCCCGTTCTCTCAAAAAAAAAGTTGCCCCGATCAGCTATTCGAGGCAACTTTTCCTTTAGGCCAATGTCTATCTGTCGTCTCTGAATGAAATCAGTGCCTGAACGTAAAATTGCCCGGATGCGAGGAACCGGAAATTTTGAAACCGCAGTGTATTTTCATACATGAGGATTTCAAAATTTTGCAGTAACGAAGTAGTTGGGTGAATTTACGCCCAATCACCAGCTAACTACCAGGAAGGATGCAGCTCCACCCTTCGATTGTAAAACCGAGTATCAGGATCGTTTGAAGCAACCGGCCGTTTCTCACCAAAGGATTCAGTCTCGAGTCTATCGGCGGATACGCCCTTTTTCAAAAGATACTGTTTGACCGCCTCGGCCCGTTTCTCGGAAAGGGCCTGGTTGTATTGGTCACTGGCTGTAGAATCTGTATGTCCGTGTATGGCCAGAGTGACCTCGGGGTTTGTTTTCAGTACGGCCGCTATCTCATCGAGCTGACCTTGAAACTTCGACTGTATGTTTGCTTTATCAACATCAAAATAGATATTTGCGACTTCCCAGCAACCGGCATTGTTGACCCCAGCCCCTTGCGGAGTTCCGGGACAACGGTCAAGATAATCAGATATGCCGTCTCCGTCGGAATCAAGGGGGCAGCCTACGGCATCCACCTCGACCCCATCCGGGGTATCCGGGCATTCATCCTGAGGGTCATTGACCCCGTCTCCGTCAGAATCAAGGACACGGGCACATCCCACCTCGTCGACCTCGACACCGGCGGGAGTATCCGGGCACTGATCCATTTCGTCCGGAACCCCGTCCCCATCCGTGTCCGTGCACAACTGCGCGGCCATGGCCCGGGCCTTTTCGGCCTGGGCCTTTGCCTTTTGTTTGTTGCAGGGGCAGAGTCTTTCGGCTTTTTCCCAGGCAGCCCGGGCCTCTTTATATTCCTGGGGACAATTTTCATTGGCCCCGGCCATTCTGGCCTCTTCAAGCAGGTCTTTTGTCTCGGCAACCTCCGGCGGGGTGCCGTACCTGGCACAACCGCTGCCGACAAAGACAAGTATCCCAGCCACCAGCACAAGCCATACGATGCGTCTCATGTTTCTTTCCTCCTTTTCGATTGAGATTGCAGATTCTTCAATAGCGGGGCATTTTAAAAACTGAACCCTGCAGAAGCCATTTCGTTCAGACTCTGACTACATATTGTAAACACAAGGAGAAACTTTAGTCAACGGGTATTTTCCGGGGATATTGGTCGACAGTTCATCCATGGCAATTACGACAAGCTCACAGAAGAGCAGATTGTCCCGCGCCCGCTCGAAGCGGGCGCGGAACAAATTTCTTCCATCTTTTTGTTTCTCTTTAGCACATCAAAACTAAAGAAAAATGTTTCAATGTTTACCATTTCAATTTCAATATTACATATTTAAGCCTTATCCGGATTTGTTCGGTTCCCCAATGAATAATTTCCATTAAAAACTTATTAATTTGATTTTTTTACCAATTTTTTTTAACAAACCATATTGACCTGTTTCTGCGGAAGGATTATCTTATCTTTTTTAACAAACATTTCCATCATCAGGAGGCCTTATGTCGATTAAATGCAAAATTGGTTTACACAATTACAAAACAATCAACACGTACTGGAAGGAAACAAAACGTGATGCTCCTGTAAAAGCATTCCGCAAAAGAGAATGTTGCGTCTGCGGTAGTAAAATTGATGAATATCAAATTTACAAGGAAAGGATACTAAAAGAATTATTTAAAGAAACTTGCAAATCGCTTCGCCCTTGTTTGCCGGTTATCAATTAATTTTTTATTAATATCATCTCCTGATATTTATCTATATTTTTTTTCTACAGTAAAACTTTTTCGTTTCTACTTTTTTTTGGACGCGACTGCTATTTTATTAAATCGCAGTCGCGTCTTTTTTTATTCTTTTCAAATTTTATAGACAATAATTAATATTTTTCAGCGTCTGCTTGACACCTTCAGGAAATAATAGTATCCAGCCTAAAACCTTTTACAAGTTATTTCTCTGGAGTACAGCGCATGATGCAGGAAAAAAGCTGGAGACCATGGGCTCTTCTCTCCCCGGCCTTGACCGCGGTTTTCTTTTTTCTGGTGGTCCCCACCCTTTTCGTGATCGTGTACAGTTTCTGGCTTCGTGCTCCCACCGGTCAGGATATACCGGCCTTCCAATTCGGCAACTACGCCAAGTTCTTTGCCGACATGTTCTACCCCTCCCTGCTTCTGCGCACCATCCGGGTAGCCCTGGAGGCCGTGGCCCTGTCTCTGCTCATGGGCTATATCCCGGCCTATTTTTTCGCCAAGACCGAGAGCAGGCACAAGAACATGCTCATTATCCTTATCCTGCTCCCCTTCTGGGTCAGTTTCATCATCCGGGCCATGAGCTGGATCAACATCCTGGGCGACACCGGTCTGATCAACTTTATCCTTTTAAAGCTCCACCTGATTTCAGCACCCTTATCTATGCTCTACAACGAAGGCTCGGTGCTCATGGGACTGGTCCAGTTCCTCCTGCCTTTCATGATTCTGAATATATACGTCAGCCTGGAAGGGATCGACAAGAATCTGGTCCCCGCGGCCAAGAGCCTGGGCTGCACTGAATGGCAGGCCTTCAAGGAGGTCACCCTGCCTCTGAGTCTTCCCGGGGTCAGCGCCGGCAGCCTGCTGGTCTTTGTCCTGGCCGCCGGGACCTATCTGCCGCCCATGATCCTGGGTGGCCCGCAGAATATGATGATGGCCAACATGGTCTTCAAGCGGGTCATCGGCACCCTGGACTGGCCCTTTGGCTCGGCCATCAGCGTCATCCTCTTGGGACTGATCGGTCTGATCGTCTACGCCTACAACCGCTACCTGGGCATAAGCCAGATCTTTAAGAGCATGCAGTAACCGGAATGGGGGCGGGAAAGAACCGCCCCGTTCCGGTTATCAACCAAAACATGAAAGGTCCTTTATGTTGAAAATCAAAGGCTGGTCTTTGATCCGCTTTTACACCATTCTGGTCTACATCTGGATGTTCGCCCCCATTGCCGTGGTCATCATCCTCTCTTTCAATCCCCAGCAGTTCGGGACATTTCCCATGGAAGGCTTCAGTTTCAAGTGGTACGGCGACCTGTTTCACAATCGGACCATAATCATGGCCTTTAAGAACTCCATGATCCTGGGCTCGCTGACGGCTATCCTGACCACAGCCATCGGCATTCCCGCGGCCATGGCCTTCATCCGCTACGAATTTCCAGGGAAAAACACCCTGAACACCCTGCTTTTGGCCCCGATCATGATTCCGGAGGTGGTCCTGGGCGTCTCCCTGCTTCTCTTCCTGCGTTGGCTGCAGCAGCCAAAGAGCTTTCTGCTTCTCTTGATCGGCCACTGTGTTCTGACCCTGCCCTATGTCCTTCTGGTGGTCCAGGCCCGGCTGGTGAGCATCAAGCGCAGCTACGAAGAAGCCTCCCTGACTCTCGGGGCCGGCCCTTTCCAAACCTTCAAAGAAGTGACCCTGCCCCTGCTCACGCCGGCGATTATGGCCGGCATGCTCTTTTCCTTTTCCATCTCCTTTGACGACGTCACCGCCACCCTGTTCTGGGCCACGGCCCAGAGCCAGACCGTGCCCGTCAAGATCTTCGCCATGCTCAGAAACAACATCAGTCCCGAGATCAATGCCCTGGGCGCGGTAATGATCGTCTTGACCATCAGCATTCCCCTTCTGGCCGGATATCTGGCCCGGAGATTCTCCAGGAGGTTAGAATAATTTTGTTTCTGTCTTCGCTTTAATCCAAGCAGAGGCTGGAACGCAAACCGCAAAACCCGAAAGGAGGTTGATCATGAGTCAAGACATCAAAAAACAGATCACCCAGGCTCACACCGAATACAAAAACGGTGCCTTGAGCCGCAGAGACTTCATCAAGTACCTGAGCATCGCCGGGGCTTCGGTGGGTCTGCTGGGCGGTCCCTTCGGCATGTCGGCCCTGGCCGGGAAATCCATCCGCTTCGACAGCTGGGGCGGCACCACATCCGAGGCTTTCCGGAAATACGCCTTCACTCCCTTTGAAAAGGAAACCGGAGTCGAAGTCGTGGAAGGCCAGTTCGGGGACATGGACACCTATCTGACCCAGATCAAGGCCTCCTATCCCCCGGGAGGCGAGTTCAACCTGGCCCATCTGAGCGCCGTCTTCGACTATGCCAGATATGTGGGCCTGGGCTACGACTCGGTTATCGACGAGTCCAAGATCCCCAACCTGCAAAACGTGATGACCGCCATGCTCAAACCTCTGCGGAAAATCACCGACGGCAAGCTGTCCGCCGTGCCCTACGACCTCGGCCAGACAGGCCTGGCCTACAATACAAACCAGATCTCCAAGGCAGAAGCGGAAAAACTCGGCGCAGGCATTCTGTTTGAGGACTCCCTGGCCGACAAGATCGGGACCTGGGGCGAATGGCGGACCAATATCTGGTACGCGGCCCTGTACACCGGTCAAAACCCCAACAACATCACGGATCTGGATGCAGTCTGGAAGGCCCTCAGGAAGCAGCAGAAGCTGGTCAAGAAATACTGGTCTTCCGGTGCCGAACTCATGAGTCTTTTGGCCAATGAGGAAATCTACGCGACCACTGCCTGGTCCGGCCGGGTGGCCAATCTCCAGGCCCAGGGACATCCCATCGGCTATCTGGCTCCAAAGAACACCTATTCCTGGATGGAATACATCTTTGTCCTCAAAGGCACGGATATGGATACGGCCTGCCAGCTTCTCAACTATATGCTCGAACCCGAATGCGCCATTGCCGTGGCCGAGGCCCAGAAGTATCCGCCCAGCCTGGATCCGACCAAGGTCGACATGCCGAAATCCGTGCAGAAACTCCCGGCCTTCGACCCCAGCGGCGAACTGGACGGCTACCTCTTTGCCGACCCCGCGTACTGGAACAGCAAACAGATCGAATGGGCCGAGAAATGGGACCGGATCATGGCCGGGGCCTGATGGAAATAGAATACGTAAGATTTTCGATTTTTCATTGCTGCGCATTATCAAGAACATGACAATTTCAATATGATCCAAAAAGATCCTCCCTGAACCAAAACAAGGCGGGGTCCGGCTTACAGGACCCCGTCCTCATTGTATTGTAAATATTTTTTTTCCAACCGTTTTTGCCTAAGCCAGGTTGGTCGCTTTCTACACAAAAAGCTAAGTTGGATCAGTATTTCTATCTTCAATCGTCAATTTTTTTGCCAAGGGAGTGCAGCCGACTGTGGATAACGCAAAGAACAACCAGATCGTACAGCTTCGAAATGTGGTCAAACGTTTCGACAGTGTTGTGGCCGTGGAAAAGATGGACCTGGACATTGAAGAGGGCTCCCTGGTCACTCTGCTCGGACCCTCTGGATGCGGCAAGACAACCATCCTCCGGATGATCGCGGGACTGGAAGATTGTACCGAAGGCGACATCTACATCAAGGGCAAACGGGTCAACGACGTCCCGGTCCATAAACGGAATCTGGGAATGATTTTTCAGGACTACGCCCTGTTCCCGCACAAGACCATCTACGATAACGTAGCCTTTGGCTTGAAATACCGCAATGTATCCAAGGCAGAAATCAGGAAAAGGGTGACCCGGGCCCTGGAAACGGTGCGGCTGCCGGGGGTGGAACACCGCAAACCGGCTCAGCTCTCGGGCGGACAACAGCAGCGTATCGCCCTGGCCAGGGCCATTGTCATCGAACCCGACGTCCTGCTTATGGATGAGCCTCTGTCCGCCCTGGATGAAAATCTGCGCGAAGAGATGCGTCAGGAAGTGGACAACCTGCAGAGCGAACTGGGCATCACCACCATCTTTGTCACCCACGATCAGCGTGAGGCCCTGAGCATGTCCGATACGATCATCGTCATGAAAGACGGCCTCAAGCAGCAGGAAGGCGGTCCGGAAGAGGTCTATGACGCGCCGGTCAATCATTTTGTGGCCGACTTCCTGGGTCACTGCAACTTCTACCGTTGTCGCATCACGGGCCGGGAAAAGGGCTTGACCACGGTGGAAGTGGAAGGCGGCCAGACCCTTTACAGTGAACACGATGAAGGCTGGGAGGTAGGGGAAGAACTCGAACTCCTGGTCCGGGCCCAGAAAATTGTCATTGAGTCCCGGACAGAAGAAATACCCGGTGTTTCCCTAAATATCTTCCCGGGCAAGGTCAAGAGCCGGATGTACATGGGGGGGGAAGCCTGGTATTTCGTGGAGATGGAAGACGGTACCGTGATTCATGCCATTAACATAAGCCGGGTGGCGCCCTTTCATGAAGGAGATGAGGTCACCCTGCACATTCCGCCCCGGCACTGCCGCCTGATCCCCAAGGACTGAAGCACAGTGGTCGGTGATCAGTAATCAGTGGTCAGTAGTCAGTGGTCAGTGGTCAGTAGTCAGACGTCGGATGTCGGATGTCGGATGTCGGACGTCTGAGGGCAGAAATCCTGTCATGCTGGCCTCCGGCTCGTAGAGCCTACGGCCGGGAGAGTTCACGGTTAACTCTACAGCGACTTTTCAAATTTTGAATTTCAATTCTGGTTTCGTCATCCTGGACTTGATCCAGGATCCAGTCTTTTCTGGATTCCGGCCTTCGCCGGAATGACGGGAACAGACTGCGGGCATACAAAAGATGCTTGTGAATGTGTTACTGTAATGTTAAGAAAAGAAAAAAGCCTTTGGGACAATTTCTTGTTTTTTATTGCAGAGATTCTGGGATAAGTCACTAAGAACCACGAACCAACAACCAACAACCAACATGGACTACAAGCAGATCTACAACGGATTTAAGGGCCTTTTCCCCGAAGCCTATCATACCCTGGACTCTCACACAGCCGGAGAGACCACCCGCTTGATCGTCGGTGGAATCCCGGCCATTCCCGGGAAGACCATGGTTGAAAAACGGATCTTTTGTCAAAATCACCTGGACGAAATCCGCTCTCTCTTGACCAGAGAACCCCGGGGACACGCCGATCTTCTGGCCGCCCTGCTCACGGAACCGACCACGCCGGGCAGCTCCTTCGGACTGATATTCATGGACGCCAGACGATATCCCTACCTCTGCGGCCACGCCACCATCGGGGCAGTGAGCGCTTTGATCGAAACCGGGACAATCCCGGTAAGCACCCGGCAGATCACTGTGAATGTGGACACCCCGTCAGGGGTCATGCCTGCCAGGGCCGAGGTCAATCAAGAGGGCGGAGTGGATTCGGTTTCCATCTCCACGGTCCCTTCCTTTGTCTATCAAACCGATCTCGGACTCCGGGTCCCGCAATACGGAACCTTGACCGTGGATACGGTCTGTGTGGGGGGCTACTTCGTGATGGTCGATGCAGACCAGCTTCAGGCCTTGGACCTTGAAACATCCGAACTTTCAGCCTTTACCGATCTGGGGATGACCATCATCGAGGAGGCCAACAGACAACTCCAGGTGGCCCACCCGGAGCGGGAGGAAGTGACCAGCATCGATGTGGTTGAATTCTACCGGCACCGGGCCGGATCTCCAGATCGTGGCAAGAGCCTGGTGGTCTATGGGGAAGCCCATGTGGACCGCTCCCCTTGCGGCACCGGGACGGCAGCCAAGCTCACCCTGCTGCACCACAAGGGTCAACTCGGTGTCGGGGAGCGGTTCTTCAACCAGGGGCCGGCCAAAACCACCTTCCAGGCTCGAATAACCAAGGAGACCCGGATAGGAGAAGTCCCTGGGGTAGTCGTAGAGATAACCGGAAACGCCCAGATCACCGGGTATCACCAGTTTGTCCTCGACCCGAACGACCCCTTCCCCCAAGGATTTCTCCTCTAATATCCAGTTTCGCCCTGGTGAAGACACCTGGGCAAAACTGGATTTATGACATTTTTTTAGTCAAATCATGCAAGGGCTGGATCGATGAAAAAATATTTTTTGCCGTTTTTAGGACCACTCTGAAGAGCTTGTTTAGAAAGAAGAAGCAAAAAAACCCGCAGCTGAAATCTGCGGGTTTTTTATAATAGAATGTTATCCAGTTTTGCCCTGGTGTCTGCACCAGGGCAAAACTGGATATTAGAAGAGTCCGGTGACCTTTCCGGTTTCCGTATCCACGTCAACCTTGGTATAAGCAGGATTGGAGCCGGTTCCCGGCATCAGGCTGATGGTCCCGGCACAGGGACAGAGGAACTTGGCCCCGGAGTAGATGAGGATGTCCCGAATCGGCAGGGTCCAGCCCTTGGGGACATTCTTCAAGGTCGGATCGTGGCTGAGGCTCAAGTGAGTCTTGACCATCATGGTCGCAAAATCGGCGTACTTGGGGTCGTCTTCCAGCATCTTGGCCTTTTTCTCGGCATCCGGAGTCCAACTGACGCCGTCTGC
>JAIPER010000019.1 GCA_021737115.1 Desulfohalobiaceae bacterium | reverse complement strand
AACCGGAGCAAAGTCCAGGGTACTTGAGCCTGGTTGCCAATATCGACAGATCCTGGGTTTGGATGGAAAAGAATTTCTATGGATTTTTCGAAGTGTACTATCACGGCCTCGGGGTGGAGGAGCCGGAAACTGTGCTCGAAAAGCCCGGGCTCGTTGCCCGTATCCAAAGAGGCGAGATCTTCGTGCTCTCCAGGGTTTACCTGGCCCCGGGAATGGAAGTGGAACTCCATCCCCTGCTCAGAGCCCAGATGAATCTTATACTCAATACCGGGGATGGTTCCGGTCTGCTGCAGCCGAAGCTGACCTGGGATCCGAGGGCCGATCTGGAAGTGATCGTTGGAGCCAATCTGTACTTTGGAGACAAGGGGAGTGAATTCGGCGGATTCGATCTTTCGACCCAGGCCGGAGAGATGCGTTTTCAAGAACCTAATGCTGCCTTTGCCTGGCTGACCTGGTATTTTTAGGCGGAAGTCGCGATGAAATTGCCTGTTGGCGAGTTGAAGGCGACCGTTCGGAAACGGACGCCGTTGTCGGTCTGATTACTCAGGCTGTGGCTGTGAACCACTTCGGCGACGGCCTTGAATCTATCCGAGTCGATTTTGATGATCTGGCCGATATCCAGACCGATTGAGGTGCTGAAACGCAGTCCTCTGGGGGAAATATCGAAGAGGTGACCCAGCAGCCCGCGACTTGGCCAATAGGTATAGAAAATGATCGGCCCTTTTTGGTGTGTCCGGTCAAGGGAACGTTTGGAGGTGTTGATTGTGTCTTCTCCTGAAGAAAAAAGCGGGCTGGAGCAGACCGGACATAGTTTTTCCGGGTCCGTCCGGGCGGAGGCGGCATGGGGAGTTTTGCAGAAAGCACAATACTGGGTTATAAGAGGTTGAAAATCAGCAGTGCTGGGTTGGGGTTCTGTTGTTTCGCGGTTAAATGCGGAAACGGGCTGATCAGCCAACGGCAAACGGTCTGTGCCGGATTGATTGCCAAAAGGACGAAAATCGTTCCCGGACTGCATCTTTTCCACTGCCTTACGGTGTCCGTAGCGTTTCAGGAGCCGATCGTACTCAACCCTGGTCTGGGCATTGTTCAGGACGACGTAGGCTTCGTGGAGCAGGTCGTCGGGCAGGTCTGATGTGTTTAAGAGTTTGAGGTATCGCTCTCGTATGATGGCGGCATGGGCATCCGGTTGGACTTGCAGAATACGGTAATAATTTCGTTGATTTTGTTCCCTGGCTGGTGTTGAAGATCGTTTTTGCAGTCTGGAAAAAAATGTGTTTTGCGTCAAATGACCCTGGGAGAGGGTGGTGATGCTGTTTTGTTGCAAGAGCTTCTTGTCGTAGGCAGCCCTTTTTTCCGGATGCCGCAAGGTATCGAAAGCTATGTTGATTAGGGTTGCATCTCTTTGTTCTCCACCCAAGTCCGGATGCATGCGCAGTTTATGAAGCAAGAGCCTGTAATTGTGCCGGATGACCTCAAAAGGGGCATCCGGTTGAACTTCAAGAATGCGGTAGTAGTTTCGCCTGTTGTTCATGGCAATGCGGGCAAAACGTTTTTATACCAGAAGTTGGCATAAATTGCGCTTTTGTCTCTGCCTTCAATGAAACCTTATAGAAATCATGCAGGATAGGTGCTTCACTTTCAGCCAACTTCTGGTATCTGTTTGACGAAATTTAAAAACATGTAATTTTTAATCAACTTCTTTGATCCAGGGCTTAGCCATTCTTGTGTAACTATTTAAAATATAATCGGTCAGGATACGTGAAACTTTAGTTGTCCAAATAATGTTCCAATTTTAGAAAACGGCAAAGAGCTCTGAAATTTGGCCGGAGATCTAAACAAGATTCTGATATGTCAACAGTCATAGATATTGCGGCGCCGCATGATTTTCCAGATTCTCCAGGGACCTACCTCATGAAGGACGGCCGGGGGAGGATTATTTATGTGGGCAAGGCCAAGAATCTCAGGAAAAGAGTCGGATCCTACTTCAGACCGATTCAGCAGTTGGAGCCCAAGACGCAACGTCTCATGGCCCAGGTCAAGGGAGTGGATTATCTGTGCACCGGTTCGGAAAAAGAGGCTCTGCTCCTGGAAAACAGCCTCATCAAGAAGCATCGTCCCCGTTACAATATTATCCTCAGAGACGACAAGAGCTATATACTCTTTAAACTGGATAAATCCTCTGATTTTCCAGGGTTGTGCCTGACCCGGAAGGTGATCCGGGACGGTTCGGTCTATTATGGACCGTTTCCCTCTGCCCAGGCAGCCAGGGAAACCCTGCGGGTCGTGAATCGGATTTTTGCTCTGCGCAAATGCAGACCGGCCACCTTTGCAAATCGAACCAGACCCTGCCTGCAGCACCAGATGCGACGCTGTCCGGCCCCCTGTGTTTTGCCGGTCTCCAAAGAAGAGTATGCAAAACGGGTCGAGAAACTGGAACTCTTTCTTTCAGGAAAGTCAAAGGAGTTGGTTCGGAGACTCAAACAGGAGATGGAGACCGCGGCACAGGAACTCAGGTTCGAAGAGGCCGCTGAAATCAGGGATCAAATCAAGGCGGTGAACAGGACGGTGGAACAGCAGCACGTGGTCCAGCCCCAGGGAGGGACGTTTGATCTTCTGGGGTATGTGGAGACGGAGCAGGGTTTTGCCCTGGGGCTCCTGTTTATCCGACAAGGAAAGGTCCTGGGAAGCAGGTCCTTTTTCTGGGAGCAGAAACCGGATTACGAGGAGTTGATGCGGAGTTTTCTCCTGCAGTTTTATTCCAGGGACAGGATCATCCCCGGGCGGCTGGTCCTGCCCCGAAAACTCATGGACGAAACAGTGGCCGAGATCCTGTCCGAGCGCAGAGGCCTGAGGACGAAAGTGGTTGTCGCCAGGACCCGATCGGAAAAGAAGCTGCTCAGTATGGCCCGGAACAATGCCCAGCAGGGTGTTGCAAAAAACAGTGACATCCCGGCTCCGGATCGTCTGGCCAGGGCTCTGAGTCTTCAAGCCCCTCCGCGAAGGATCGAAGCCATCGATGCCTCCCATTTGTCGGGGCAGGGAACCATGGTCGGCCAGGTGGTGTTTGAAGAGGGCCGACCCTTCAGGGATGCCTATCGAATTTACCATTTTCCGGAACTGGAGGGTAGTTTCGATGATTATGCGGCACTCGCGGCCTGGGTGCCCAGAAGGATCGCATCTGGTCCACCCTGGCCCGATCTGGTCCTGATAGACGGAGGCAAAGGGCAACTGGCTGCGGTCCAGAGAGAACTCGTAAGACACCGCAGTCAAAAATCTGAAGGCGAGTCAGCGGAGGAGGTCAGTGAAGAGAGGGCGAGCGGCTTGAGCTGGGACCTGGCGGCCATTGCCAAATCCGGGAAAGGGGGAGACGGTGGTCAGGACCGGATATACAGACCCAACAGGAAAAATCCTCTTCCCTTGAAGCCAGGTCAGGAGGAGCTTTTGTTCTTTCAGAATATACGGGACCATACCCATCGCTTTGTGCTCTCCCGGCAGAAAAACATCCGCAGCAAAAAGACCGCGCAGGGGTCTTTCGAGGAACTGCCCGGAGTCGGTCCCAAGACAGCCGAACTGCTGCGCTCCTGTTTCGGCTCCCCTGAAAAGCTTTACCAGGCATCGCCGGAGGATTTGAAGAAAGTTCCGGGGATCGGTCCCAGAAAGGCGGAGCAGATTCACCAGGGGCTGAAAAGCGGAGCCCGGAGCTTGAAGCTCGGAGCGGGGAACGCGGAACGGGAAGCTCGGAGCGGGAAGCTCGGAGCGGGAAGCTCGGAGCGGGAAGCTCGGAGCGGGGAACGCGGAACGGGAAGCTCGGAGCGGGAAGCTCGGAGCGGGGAACGCGGAACGGGAAGCTCGGAGCGGGAAGCTCGGAGCGGGGAGCGGCGGAACGGGGAGCGCTGAGCTTGGAGCGCGGAGCGGGGAGCGCGGAACAGAGAGAAGAAGGAAGTGAGGAGAAAGAAGCCCGGAGCCCGGAGCTTGGAGCGCGGAGCGGGGAACGGGGAGCGGGGAGCGGGGAAGCGCGGAACAGAGAGAAGAAGGAAGTGATGAAAAAGAAGCGGGGAGAAGGGAGCGGGGAAAGTGAAAAAGGGACTCGGAAAAGGGAATGAATACTGATCCAATTTTGGTTTTTATACTGATACAATTTTGGTTTTTACAACAAAGACTGGAGACCCAAAGCCTCCAGGCCCAAATTTCACAAAAAGCTAAGTTGGATCAGTTTACAACAAAGACTGGCTACCCCAAGGGCCCAGGCCCAAATTTCGCAAAAAGCTAAGCTGGTTCAGTATATAAAATAGGTGAGCTAGATTTCATCCGGGAAGATCGAGCTTCCCGGATGAAAACTATCTGTTGTCGAGAAATATCCTGGCCCTCTTGGCCTCGGCCCGATCCGGGAATTTCTGGATGAGTTCATCCAGCCTGAGGCGACCGGCCCTGTTTTTGTTCAGGGCGTAGTAGGAGAGTCCCTGTTTGAGCAGGGCAGCCGGGTACTTGTTGTGGTCTGAGTAATTCTCGATGACTTCGTTGTATTTGAGGGCGGCGTTGGCAAAGTCCTGAAGTTGATAGTAGGCCTCCCCCTGCCAGAAATAGGCATTGGGCACCAGCTGGTGGTCGGGGAAGCTTTGGATCATGTCCGCCCAGAGGTTGCGGGCCTTCTTGTATTCGCGGTTGTTGAAGGCCTGCAGGGCCTTTTCATAGAGAAAATCCGGGGTGATTTCTTCCGGTTGGTCAGGTTGTTCTTGATCAGCGGCCGCTGCTCTTTTCCCTTCTGATGCTCCATCCTTTTCTGCGGTCTCGATTCCCATCTGGCTGATTACCTGCTGAAGATCCTGCTCCAGAGCGGTCAGTCTCTGCTTGACGGCAGAGAGTTGTTCGGAATGTTCCTCTTTGGTTTGGGAGACCTCTTGCAGAGAGCGCTGCAGGCCCTCCTGGGTTCCCGTGAGTGTGGCCAGTTTGATGCGCATCGATTCGAGCCTGCTGGAGATATCTGCCTGCCGGGTGCGCACGGATTCGCTCTTCTGACTGACCGCCTCGGTCGATTGTCTATCCATCTCCTGCAGGTTCTTTTCCAGTTCGGCCAGTCTTTCCTGGGTTTCCTGCAGGATCCGGTCCTGCTTCTTCAGGTCCTGCCGAACCGAAAAAACCTGGTTTTGGAGTCGGTTCTGCTGCTCCGGCGGGACCGCACATCCCGTAATAACAAATAAAAAGATGATCGATAGGAGAAGGTAGCGTTTCATAGTCAATCCTCCAGAATTTTCTTGTTATACTTACGGTCGTCATAAAATGAGGTTTTCATTATGCAATCCTGCGCCCCCTTTTCCGTCCCCGGAAGAGATAGGCGATCCCGCCCAGGACCGGGAGAAACATGGCTGCAAAGAGCCAACCCATTTTTTCCGCGCCTGTCTCGAAATCGCAGTGAAAGATATGCCAGATGGCCCAGAGGTTCGGCAGTATGGGGATTAAGAGCAGAATGCCTATGAAAATCAGTGTCTGTATGGAAAATCCGGTCACTCATTGACTCCTGAGTTTTAGGATGAGGCTCACGCCAAGGGTAAAAACAAGGATGGTGATCCATTGGGTCACACTGAGAAAACCCAGGTAACCCCGGTAATCACCCCGGAAAAATTCTATGCCGAATCGAAAGACGGAGTACAGAACGAGGAACAGGGCAAAAAGTTGTCCGGATTTCAGATTCTTTCGCTTGGCCAGAACCAGGATGACAAACGTGATCAGGCCGGCCAGAGAGTGGTAGATCTGTGTCGGGTGCAGGGGCAGATGGAGCGGAGCTAAAGAATTCGGCATCTTGAAGGTGATAGCCCAGGGCAGGGCAGTAGGTTTTCCGTAACAGCATCCAGCCATGAGGCAGCCGATTCTGCCTACGGCCTGCCCGGCGGCTACACCCGGAGCAAAGGAGTCCAGCCAGTCCCGAAGGGGCTCGTCTTTTTGCTTGAGATAAATCCAGGCAACAATGACGGCCACAAAGGCTCCACCGACAAAAACCAGGCCGCCTTTCCAGAACTGAACGATCCTTAAGGGATGGTTGAAAAAATACACCGGGTGTAAGAATACATACAATAATCTGGAGCCGATGATGGCCCCCAGGATCAGGTAAAAGCCCAAATCCAATACGAGTCTGTGGTTGAGATTCTTCTGCCGGGCCTCGTGCATGATCAGCCCCATACCCAGGAGGATAGCGGCTGCTATGAAGAACCCATAGCTGTAAATGGTCAGTGGACCGAGATCAATGAGGATCGGATGCATGTCGTTCTCTCTTGTAAAAATCGACCAGCAGACACAAAGCCCCGATGCTGATGGCCAGGTCCGCGATATTAAAGGCCGGCCAGTGGAACCGGCCCAGAGAGAAGTCAAGGTAATCGATGACCACGCCCTGTCTGAGCCTGTCGGTCAGATTGCCCAGGGCCCCGCCGAGGATCGAGCTGAGGGCAAAGACGTAGAGCGGTCTTTCCTGCTCTGCCTGACGTAACAGGACGTAGATGACGATCACGGCCAGACAGGTCACCGCGATGAAGAAGACTGGCTGCCAGGTAGACCCTTGAGTGTTGAATATTCCAAAGGCGGCCCCCTTGTTCAGGAAATGGACGATGTTGAAGAAACCTTGGATTACGGTTTCCCGACCCCAGACCGGAATGGACGCCTTGATCATTTCTTTGACGAACTGGTCGAGAAGGAGGATTCCGAAGGCAATAAGCCAAGCTGATTTGGGGACATTCCTGGAATCCTTGTCTCGGGTCATGTTAGATTCTTCCAATATACCAGAAGTTGGTATATGTTACTCTCTTGACGCTGCATCTTTGAAAAATTTAGTAGGATTTGGGCCAGTTGTGTTGTTTTGAGCCAACTTCTGGTATCTATTTATAAACTTTATAAAAAGGTCATTATTTGACTTCAACTCCTCATGTATCTGAGAAGGATTGGGATTTCATTTTTCGGTTATGTCCAATTTTGAAGCCAAGTTCATCACTTCACAGAGTTATATGTCGACAGAGCAATAGCAGAACAAAATCTGGGGTAACTGATAACTCAAATTGGACTTCAAAATTGGACGCCGAGCTCCCGGCTGCATCTGGGGCAGATCTCGGGATGATCCGGATCCCGACCGAGGTCCGGACTGAAAGTCCAGCACCTGGAACACTTCTCGCCTTTGGCCCTTGATATCTTGATCTGCAGCCCGGGGATTTCGTCGCTCTGATAGCCGTCCTCGAGGTCAGTGCCGGCCGGGGCCAGTTCGAGTTGGGAAACAATAAAGAAGTCCCGCAAGTAGTCCTGGACCATGGCCAGTCTGTCCATTGTTTCCCGGTCTCCGCTCAAGGTTAAAAGGACATCGAGGGAGTGGCCGATGGTCCCTTGTTTGCGAAAGGGTTCAATGGCCCTGGTCACTTCCGATCTGACCTGAAGCAGAAAATCCCAGAGTTCCTTTTCCTGGCTGCTGATCACGGTCCTGCTCAAGGGCGGGGGGTCAAAGGCCAGAATGGTCTGCGCCCCCCCGCGGATGTCTTCCGGCAGGTTCTGGAAGACCTCCTCTGCGGTGAAGCTCAAAATCGGAGACATATCCTTGATCAACATCAACAGGATCCGATTCAGGGCGGTTTGCGCCGAACGCCTTTCCAGACTGTTGGCTGCCGACACGTAGAGCCTGTCCTTCAGGATGTCCAGGTAAAAGGCGCTCAATTCGTTGACGCACAGGTTGTGCAGGGTATGGAAGACCTTGTGCAGATCGTAGTTTTCATAATGGCTGGCAATGGCCTCGTGTTTCTGCCTGATCATATCCAGGACATAGCGGTCCAGAGGGAGCATATCCTCCTCGGAAACGGCCTGGGCCGCGGGATCGAAGTCATTGATGTTTCCCAGGAGATAGCGGCAGGTATTGCGGATGCGGCGATAGTTGTCCACAAGCTGCTTGAGGATTGTATCTGATATCCGCAAGTCTTCCTGGTAATTCTCCGAGGCCACCCACATCCTCAGGATTTCAGCCCCGTATTTGTCGATGATGTCCTGGGGGGCGACGACGTTCCCGATGGATTTGGACATCTTTTTTCCCTGGCCGTCCACGACAAAGCCATGGGTCAGGACCGTCCGGTAGGGAGCCCGCCCCCGGGTGCCGGTGGAGGCCAGGAGAGAGCTGTGGAACCAGCCCCGGTGCTGGTCGGAACCTTCCAAATACATGTCGGCGGGATAGCTGCATTCCCGGCGCTGTTCCAGGACCGCGGCATAGCTTGTGCCGGAATCAAACCAGACGTCCAGAATATCGGTCTCCTTTTGCCAGTTCGTGCCCCGGCAGTGACTGCAGGCAAGTCCAGGGGGCACGATTTCCTGAAGGGGGGCTTCAAACCAGTAGTCAGCCCCGTTTTCATGTCCGGCAAAACGGTCGACGATCGTTTTGACCCACTCCGATTCGAAATAGGCCTGCCCGCAGTCCTGACAGATCAGGGCGATGATCGGCACGCCCCAGGACCTTTGTCTGGAGATGCACCAGTCCGGCCGGTTGGCGATCATGTTCCCGATTCTCTGCCTGCCCCAGGCCGGTATCCATCTGACCTGCTCCTCGATGGCTTGCAGGGCCTTGTCCCGTAAGCCGTTTTTATCCATGGAGATAAACCACTGAGTGGTGGCCCTGAAGATGACCGGTTGCTTGCAGCGCCAGCAATGGGGATAGGAATGGCTCAGTTTCTCCTCGGCCAAAAGAGCTCCGAATTCCCGAAGCTTTTCGATTATCAGGGGATTGGCTGCGAAGACGTTTTTTCCACTGAAAAATTCCACGCTGGAAAGGTAGCGGCCCTGGTCGTCAAGCGGGGCGTAAATATCGAGTCCATATTTCAGGCCGGTTTCATAGTCCTCCTGGCCATGGCCCGGAGCGGTGTGAACGCAGCCGGTGCCCGACTCCAGGGTGACATAGTCGGCCAGGACAATGGGCGAGGGTCGAGAGTAGAGAGGGTGCTCGCCTTGAATCCCTTCCAGGTCCCGGCCGGGCAGAGTGGCCACGACAGTGGGCTCGGACCATTGAAATGTTTCTGCGCACTCCTTCCAGAGCTTTTCCGCCAGGAGGTAGATCTGGCCCTCGACTTCGACCAGGACGTAGTCGAAGTCAGGATGCAGGGCCACGGCCAGGTTGTTGGGCACCGTCCAGGGGGTCGTGGTCCAGATGACCAGAAAAACCTGATGATTCTCGGTCTCCGGAACCAGTTCTGTTATTTTGGGGTCCTTGATCGGAAAGCGGACGTAGATCGAGGGCGAGGTCTTGTCTGCGTATTCGACTTCCGCCTCGGCCAGGGCGGTTTCACAGGAAGGGCACCAGTGGATCGGTTTTTTGCTCCGCAAAACCGAACCTTTCTCCATGAATGCGCAGAGTTCTCCGGCGGTAGCTGCTTCGTAGGCGGGGTGCATGGTCAAATAGGGGCTGTCCCATTGCCCCAGAACGCCTAAGCGCTTGAATTCATTGCGTTGGATATCCAGATATTTGAGGGCGTATTCCCGGCAATTTTTCCGGATTTCGAGGGTGGACAGGCTCTTCTTCCTGCTTTCCATCTCCTGCTCCACTTTGAGCTCAATAGGCAGCCCGTGGCAATCCCAGCCCGGGACATACTCAGCCCGGTAGCCCATCAGATTGCGGGATTTGACGATGATGTCCTTGAGGATCTTGTTCATGGCCGTCCCCAGATGGATATGCCCATTGGCATACGGGGGACCGTCATGGAGCACAAAGGATTTGTCCGGAGCGTTGCTTTGGGTCATCTGGGCGTACGCGTTATTTTTTTCCCAGAAGTCTATAATCCCGGGCTCGTTCTTGGGCAGCTTGGCCCGCATGGGAAAAGACGTTTTCGGGAGATTGAGCGTATTCTTATAATCAGTCATGGCCTGGTCGATCCTTTTCTTGTAATCCTTGTAAAAAAAATAAAAAAATGAAGCAAGAAAGCCGTAAAGTCAAGGAAAAACCGGAACTGGCTTCCAGGTTCACGGCCTCCGGCTCCGCTTCCAGCCAGGCCTCCGGCTTGTAGAGTGTACAGCTCGGAGAGAGGGTAGAGCCTACGCCGTGGAGAGTTCATGACCTCCGGCTCGTAGAGGGCGAGCCTTCGCCGCGGAGGGTTCGCGGTTAAAATAAAGAAAAGAGTGCAGGATGCGGCTGTTGAGTCAGTGGGTCTGAATTTTGGGAATAAGCGCCGTCAACAGGCGGCTCAGATTTTTCCCAGTGGTTTCAGCCTGGCTGATGATTTCCTGCAGTGTGGTTTCGGCCATGCAGTCCGGGAGGTTCTGGTTGGTCAGACAGGAGAGCCCGAGAATTTTCAAGCCCATGTGCTTGGCTGTAATGACCTCCAGGACCGTGGACATGCCGATGGCGTCGGCCCCCCACATTCTGTAGGCCCTGGTCTCGGCTGGGGTTTCCAGGCTAGGGCCGAGGACTCCTAAGTAGACTCCCTGCTCCAGGCGGATGCCGAGCCTGGCTCCTGTCTCCAGGGCGGTCTTGCGCAGGGAGTGGTCATAGGTCCGGCTCATGTCCGGAAATCTGGGACCCCAATGATCGATGTTCTTCCCGAGGAGGGGATTGTGTCCGGTGTGGTTGATATGGTCCGCAATGACCATGATGCTGCCGGTTTGAAACAGGGGATTGACGGCCCCGGCCGCATTGGTGAAGATGATGTTGCTGATGCCCAGTCTGGCCAGCAGCCTGATTCCCAGACAGATCTCTTCTGCGCTGTAGCCTTCGTAGAGATGAAACCTGCCCTGAAGGGCAAGGACAGGCGAGGACCCTGCCCAGCCGTGGATCAACCGTCCCTGATGGCTTTCGACTGTGGATTCCGGAAAACCGGGGAGTTCAAAGTAGGGAACCGCCCTCGAACGGTCCAGGCTGTCCACCCAGTGTCCCAGTCCTGTTCCCAGGACAACGGCGGTTTCAGGCAAAAACTCCAGGGGCAGGCGCTTTTTGACTGTCTGCAGCAGATCGCTGTCGATGTCTTTCATTCGAAATTTTTTTATTCTAAAATATATTAAATAATTACATGTTAGCTTTGCCAGAGGTAAAGCTGACATACTGATCCAATTTTGGTTTTTACAACAAAGGCTGGAGACTCCAGAACTCCAGGCCCAAATTTCAAAAAAGCTACGTTGGATCAGTATATAACTCCATCGTTGCGTCATGTCAAAATTTCAAGTAGACAAGAACTTGGCGTAAATTCAGACTTCGTATCTGCCTTCATTGAAATCTGTTTGCGAACAGGTAAACCGGATTTTCATTTTGGGTCAATTTCTGGTATGTACGCTCTAAAGCGGGCTTCGCCCGCAACCCAAATTCGACTTTATCTAAACTCTTAAGGAGGCATGTATGGCCGGCAGCTACAACAAGGTTTTTCTGGTGGGGCGCATCGGGATAGACCCGGAGTTGAAATACACGCAAAGCGGGACCCCGATGACCAACTTTACTTTGGCCACTGATGAAAGCTTTAACGACCGTGAAGGAAATCGCCAGGAACGAACCGAATGGCATCGGATCGTTGTCTGGAACAGGCAGGCTGAAACCGTCTGCCAGTACATGAGCAAGGGCAGGCAGGTGCTGGTGGAAGGCTCGCTGCAGACCAGGAAATGGCAGGATAAACAGGGCCAGGACAGATACACCACGGAAATCAAGGCCCAGCGGGTGGTGTTTCTGGGAGGCGGTCAGCAGCAGGGTCAGAACTATGAACAGGCTGGACAGAGCAAAGATTCACAGTCCCAAGGGCAGAATGCTTCCAAAGCAGAAGAAAACGGGAGCGACAATCTGGGCCCCCTCTTTCCGTCCGAAGCCAGCGCCATGGACGACGCCCCCTTTTAAATCCAATTCCTCCCCGGGCCTTTTAGGCCCGGGGAGGAATTGGATTTATTTATTTCTTTAATATAATTTAAATTTTCCCGCCTGTTAAGGCGGGAAAATTTAAATTTCGAAGAGCGACTCCAGGTCATTGCGGGTCAGGGATTTCCACTGGTCCTGCCCGGGAATGATCGCATCGGCCACCCCTTTTTTCTCTTCCTGAAGCTTGAGAATCTTTTCCTCCACGCTGTTTTCAGTAATCATCTTATAGGAGAAGACCTTTCTGGTCTGTCCGATACGATGGGTCCGGTCTGTGGCCTGATTTTCAACAGCCGGGTTCCACCAGGGATCATAATGAATGACGTAATCGGCAGAGGTCAGATTCAGGCCCGTTCCTCCGGCCTTGAGCGAGATCAGGAATATGGGGATATTGGGGTCATTGTTGAATGCGTCCACCTGGTCGAACCGGTCCTTACTCGACCCGTCAAGGTAGGAAAAGGGGATCTTGTTCATGCTCAACCAGGAACGGATGATGTGCAGCATCTTCACGAACTGGGAAAACACCAGGATCTTGTGTCCGTCATCCATGATACCGGTGACCAGGTCCTTGAAGGCCTCGAATTTTCCCGAGGGGAGAGTGGAAGAGACTCCGGGCATGTCCAGTTTGAGCAGCCTGGGATGGCAACAGATCTGTCTGAGTTTGAGCAGGGCGTCCAGGATGGACATCTGGCTCTGGGCAATGCCTTCTTCCTCGACCTTCTGCAGGACCTGCTCCTTCAGTTTTTTGGCCAGGCTGGTGTACAGTTCCTTCTGTTCTTCGATGAGAGCGGAGTAGTAGACATTTTCCACCTTCGGGGGGAGGTCCCTGGCTACTTCGTTCTTGGTCCTTCGCAGGATAAAGGGTTTGACCCTGGTCCGCAGGTATTCCATGCTCTCCTGGTCGCCGTCCTTGATCGGCTTGACAAACCCTTTCTGGAAGCCGTTCTGCGATCCGAGAAAGCCGGGCATGAGAAATTCGAACAGGGACCACAGTTCCAGGAGGTTGTTTTCTATGGGGGTCCCGGAGAGACAGACCTTGAATCCGGTTTTCAGCTTGCGCACGGAACGGGCGGTTATGGTGTTCGGGTTTTTGATGTTCTGGGCTTCGTCCAGAAAGACAGCCCTGAACTCATATTTGTTCAAGTCTTCAAGATCGCGTCTGAGCAGGGCATAGGTCGTAACCACCAGGTCGCAGGAGGGGATTTCCTTGAAGAGGTGATCCCGTTTTGAGCCGTATATTATCAGACACTTCATGCCAGGGGTGAATTTCTGTACCTCTCGCTGCCAGTTCGGCAGGACCGAGGTGGGAACAATGATCAAGGAGGGACCGGACTTTCCGTGGTTCTTGAAGTGCTGCAGAAGGGACAGGGTCTGCAGGGTCTTTCCGAGCCCCATTTCATCGGCCAGTATCCCCCCGAAGCCATATTCATACAGAAAGTTCATGTAGCTCATGCCCTGGAGTTGATAGGGCCTGAGGGTGGCCTCCAGGCCGGTTGGCGTGGGCAATTGTTCTATCTGTTCAAAATGGTTTATTTTTTCCTTCAAGGTGTTCCAGAAGGAATCGGTGCGGGCCTCGGGCATGTCCTCCAGGAGGTTTTCCAGGACCGGGGCCTCAAACTTCTGGAATTTCTTCTTCAAGGGTTTTTCCGTGTCCATGCCCATGGCCCGGAGCTTGTGTTCCATGTTTTTCAGCCAGGATTCCGGGAGACTGGTGTAGGAACCGTCTTTGAGCTGGACATATCGTTTGCCCTGGGTCCAGGCCTTCCAGATCTTTTCTATGGAAATCCTCTGGTTGTCGTATTCTACAGAGACATTGAGGTCGAACCAGTCGGTGTTTTCTTCATCCTTTTCAACGGCGGCCACTACCTTGGGCATTGAGTGGCGGACCCTGTATTTGGACAGGGACTGTTCGCCGAAAACTCTGTATTGCTCAACCAGAGTCGGGTAGTTGTCCAAAAGGAAGTTGATGGCTTCTTCAGGCTCAACAAACCAGACCGATTTGTTGCGGGATTGAAAGCGCATTTCCGTGAGCTTGTCGAGGAGTTCTTTTTCCCTGGTTTGATCCCGGCGGATCAGAAAGGATTTGTTCTCGAACTGGTAACTTCCGGTTTGATAGTCGGGGTTGGGACCATCCAGGGTCACTTCTCCGTGTTCGGTCTCGTATACGTTTTGGATTTCGATGGTCAGCAGACTGCCTTCCTCGTTCAGGAACAGTTTTGGATTGAATTCGGCCTGGACGAATATGGGCTGCATCAGTTCCAGGAACTCCTCCTGGCCATAGAGATTGGACGAGGGGATCTTGGTCCAGACCCGATCCAGGAATTCCGAGAGATCGGATTTGGGAATCACTGGCGGTGAATAGACGAGTTTTTGAACTAAGTTGCTGTCCAAGCTGGAAAAAACTGGATAGAATTTTTTCTGCCACAAAACCCACAAGGGCAACCGCCCAAAGAAATAGACCTCCTGTCCGGAAATGGAAAACGGGGCCTTGTCCTCCTGGGTGAGCAGGATGTCAAAGCGGAGTCCCTGCTCGGAGATATCGGGTTTGAGCCCTAAACGGATATTCTGGGTTTCCACACTCACGGGTTGTTCCGTGTCCTGCCAGAAGAGATATGGTTCATCTTTGACCGTACTCAGAAACCAGTTTAACAGTCCCGGCGGTATCTCCACCCTGTGGCCGAAGTAGTCCAGGTAGTGTCCTAACTGGTTGGCAATATCCGGGAGTGTCGGGGATGTTTCACACCACTCCGGATGTTCGATGAGGTGGTTCAGGGTGATCTGGTTCTGGACCCTGGAAAGTCCGGACTTGTTCTGCCTGGCCCTGAAAAGGGCGACCTGAAGCCTTTCCGGTTCGGGATAGAAGCGGAAGATCAGATAATTGTTGCCGGCTTCCGGTTCAGGGGCGGAGGCGAAAAAAGGCCGGAAGGTCTGCCTCCAGTCCGTTTTCGAAGTCAGTTCAGCCTCTGGCTGGTCCTGATCAAGGGTGTTCATGAACTCAACCAGGGTGGCCCCCACGTGAGGACAGATGCCTGTAAAGGAGTCAGGACAGTTGCAGATAAAATTGGTGGAGCCTTCATTGAGGTTCAGGCTGACCTCCGGGTTGTAGACCTGAAAATCATCGCTCTGGATGCGGCCGTTTAAGTCCAGGGAGTCGTCGTGCCTGGTGATTTTCAGATTGTGAACTCCGTTGGCGTTGATCAGGTCCCTGGATTTTTCCAGGATGTACTCTGGTATGTTCTCTTCAAGAAATTCTTTGGTTATCTTTTGGAGTCTTGTGTCATCAAGATTGGTCATCGAGTCTCGCCTCCAACACTCCTCAAGGAGGTGTGTTCTGTATCCACTTAATATAATGTCATTATTAGAATAATCTTCCAGTAAAAGAAGAACAATTTAATTATATATATCACTTTTTGCTTTTTGGCAAGTCTTGTTTTGAATTGAGCCGGGAAAAATGTTTGTTTCGGTTTTGTGATGATTTTTCAGCAGATTGAGAAACCATAATCTCCCTGCCTTTTCCCCCGGGAGATGCTGAGATTTTTTTTGCCGGGAGTATTTTGTTCGAGTCTGATTTTTCCAGACTCTGTCTGGTTTTTCCAGACAGATTTAGATCTGCATAAATTGTATTTTTTCAGAGTCTTATTGCGTTTATTGTCTGGTTTTTCCAGACATTTCCTGATTTTTCTCAGGGTGTGAGCTCCGGCAAGATAGGTTTCTTCGGTCGGCATTGCCGCTAAGGGTTTATTTTTATGCATTAATCTATATGGAGCCAATTTGTGGTATGAATTTTGCATTAATACTATGGTTTTGTGCAGACTCTGCTATCCCCTTCTTTTACCCGTTTTGCTTCAGCTTTCTGGGATAGGAGTGCCTGTCTTTTCTGATCGAGTTGCTAAAGACCGGATAAGAGATGAAGGGTCTCACGGTTGACTGGCCGGATAAACAGTGTTGCCTGGAATGCTATGAAGAAAGACAGCTTTGAAGAACTGACGGTCCTTCCCGGGGATGAGCCCTGGGTACAAAAGAACCAGTGGAGCAGGAACGGGAAGTACCTGCTGAACAAGCTGAATTATTTACATTTTGAAGATAAATCATTTTATTTGCATTTCAGGCATAAAAAGTTTGATCGGATTCTGACTCTTGAGGTCAAATCCGAGCCCTGTGCCAGGAGAAGGCTCCGTTGTTTCTGGGTCTCTGATTCAGCCTCGAGGCACGAGTTGCAGAATTATGAGTTTGAATCCCTGTCTTTTCAGGTGAAAGAGGGGTGGTCAATAGTCGCCTATGCCGGATTGGCGAGGCTCGATGAGCAAGGGGCCGTCCTTGAATTGCCTGAGAAGTGTCTTGAGCTTGCCTCAGAAGGAAAAGAGCAGCCCTGTGAGGAGATAGAGGTCCTGCTTTATCAAACCGGTGTCGTCCTTCAGGGCTGGTTGGAGTCCTTTTCGCCGAAACGGTTTCAGATCTGCCTTCAAGTCGAACCGTCGCAATCCTTCAAGTGGATCACCTTCCAGAATCCAGTTCACCTGGTTCTTAAAGATCGAGAACACACATACTATTCAGGTGATTGCATACTACGTGATCAGGCCCGGGGCCATGAGGTCAGACATTTTGCACTCGAACCGGTTCAAGATGAGATACAAAGATTCAAGCCCAGGGAATATCGAAGTTCGCGGACCGTCCTGGTTCCTTCCCCGCTTGTATCCTTCCGGCACCCCCTGACCGGGAAGAAACTGCTTTTAAAAACGACCGATATTTCGGGCGTCGGTCTGGCCGTGGAAGATAATTCCGAGGGCTCATCACTGTTTGCCGGCCTGATCATCCCTGAGGTAAAGATCTATCTGCATGCCGACCGCTGGCTCACCTGTTCGGTCCAGGTGATCCACCAAAGGGGCCGAGGACCGGGGAAGGATGATGCAGCAGGGAGCATCTTCGGGTTGTGCTTTCTGGATATGGATCTGCAGGAGCACGCAGCCCTTTGCAGTCTGCTGCAGCAGGCCAGGGATACAAGGGCCTCCTTAGACGGGCCGCTGGATATGGATGAGCTCTGGAATTTTTTCTTTGAGACCGGTTTTGTCTACCCCCAGAAATATCTTCACCTGCAGCAGAACAAGGAAGAGCTGAAAGAAACCTACCAAAAGGTTTACGCCAACAACTCACCGCTAGCAAAGTATTTTTTGTATAGAGAAAGAGGCGCAATCAGGGCTCATATGTCGATGCTCAGGTTTTACAACAGGGCCTGGTTGATTCATCACCATGCGGCCGACAGCAGACAGGGGAGAACGGGCGGGGCCCGGGTTCTGAGTCAGATCAGCCGGTATGTGAATGAAATTTACACCCTGGATTCGGCCCGAATGGATTATGTCTTTTGTTATTTTCGTCCGGAGAACAAATTTCCGGAGCGCGTTTTCGGGGGGTTTGCCAAGTATCTCAGGGATCCCGGGAAGTGTTCCCGGGATACGTTTGCCTATGTCTTCAAGGAAAAACTGGCGGTAGCCAATTCCCTGCCTGATGACTGGACCCTGAGACGGGTCTCGAATGATGACCTCCTCGATTTTTCCGCCTTTTACCAAGAGCTTTCCGGAGGACTCCTGTTTCGGGCCTTCGATTTTCAAGCCCGGGGCCGTCTGGACCAGGATCTGGTCACTGCCTACCAAAGGATGGGATTTGACCGGGAAAACCTGATGTTCTCCCTGCAACACAAAGGGGAACTCAAGGTCCTGGTTTTGATCAGCCGATCCGCGCCCGGTTTGAATATGTCCGATCTCACGAACTGTATAAAGCTGTTCATCGTGGATAAACACGGCCTGAACAGAAGAATTTTCTGGACAATGATCACTGCCCTGGAAAGCAGGATCAAAGACAGCAAAATGCCCCTGCTTGTTTATCCTCTTGATTCCTTGAAGGAAGTCGGACTCGATTATGACAAGCTCTATTCCCTGTGGATCTCCGATCTTGAGTATCTCGATGATTATTTTGCCTATGGTAATAAACTTTTTAAAACATTATAGGTGGTTGTGACGTGTTTCAATTGGACGGAACAAGGGAAGCCAGGATTTACAGCAGCCGTTTGTTCGATGTTTATCTGAAATATATCGATAAAAAATACCCGGACATTGATTCTGGGCATTTGTTGGAGGCGGCCGGGATCGAGCGCTATGAAATCATTGATCCGGACCATTGGTTCACTCAGAAACAGTTTGATGCCTTTTATGAGAAAGGGGTGGAGTTGACCGGAGATGCACAGCTGGCCAGAGAATCTGGTCGTTACCTGGCCTCCGGAGACGGATTCGGGTTTCTGAAACGCTGGTCCTTAGGTCTGCTCACCCCGAGCGCCATGTGCTCTTTTGTGGAAAAGGCCGGGAATTTTTTTTCCAGGTCCCTGGAATACCAGTCGAAAAAAATTGGAAAAAATTCCGTGGAAGTAAGGGTCAAAGAAAAGACAGGCGCCTGTGAAAGCAGGCATCAGTGTGAACAGAGAATCGGCTTTTTTGAGGCGGCCATCCGGATGTGCAACAACCAACTGGTCAGGATTGAACATCCGGAATGCCTTTTCCGCAATGGCGATGTCTGCCGGTATCTCATCACCTGGAAAAAGCCTTTTTATCTTCGCCTGAAACAGGTCTCCCGCTATGCGGTTCTGGCTGCTCCGATCATATCCATTCTGTTATCCTTTGTTTTCCCTTTTTCAACAGTGGCCCTCATTTTTTTGCTTTCTCTTCTTGTCATACTCCCGGCAGAGCTTACCGCCCTGTTCCTTGAAAACAGGGAGCTGCATTCACGGCTGGCCGATTTGAAAGACACAACCGATGAGCTGTTTGAACAGAGCGAAATCAATTACAACAACTCCCTTATGACCTATGAGATAGGGGCGGCCATTACCAAACAGACCAGCAACGACAATGTCTTGAACAAGTTTGTGGAGATCCTCAACTTTCGCTTGAATTTTGATCGGGGCATGATCTTACTGGCCGGAGGAAATGGTGATGGTCCCAGGCTGGAGTACATAGATGGGTTTGGCTACAGTGAAGAACAGTACGGGATGTTGCAAAGGGCCTCTTTTCGTCTCGATAATCCCGACTCAAAGGGGGTTTTTGTGGTCTCCTACCGGAAGCAAAAACCATTTTTAATTAACGATGTCAATAACATAGAGGATGATCTCTCCAGCAGAAGCCTGAAGATCGCCAGGATGCTTGGGACAAGATCATTCATCTGCTGCCCCATCCTCTACGAACGGCGTTCCCTTGGCGTGCTGGCAGTGGATAATATCCAGTCCAAAAAGCCCCTGGCCGAGAGAGACAAGAACCTGCTCATGGGCTTCGCGCATATGATCGGTATCAGTTTGAACAATGCCGAACTCATCGAGATAAAAGAAAAGCAGTTCAAGTCCTTGTTGCAGACACTGGCGGCCAGCATAGATGCCAGAGATCCCCTGACAGCCGGCCACTCCCAGCAGGTAACAGAGTATGCG
>JAIPER010000018.1 GCA_021737115.1 Desulfohalobiaceae bacterium | reverse complement strand
GACAATTATAAATTTGAAAACTTAGGAGGTCGGTTCGATGGTGTAGGACCCGTCTTCCTTGAATTCCAGGCCGCCTTCCAGGTAGTAAACCTCCTCCAGGGAAGGACGCAGATCCTGGAGCATGTAGTAGGATTCGCCGCTTCTGGCGCCTGTGGAGCAGACAAAGACAATGGGTTTGTCCTCGGGCAGTTCATCCACCTTTTTCTCGAGATCATCCACCGGGATGTTGACCGAGGTTTCAAAAGAACCTTTGGCGAACTCGTCCGAATCACGCACATCGATGAGCAGGATTGATTCGGGGTTGTTTTCCATGATCTTCTTGAACTGGGCAATTTCAATACTGCCTTCTATCTCTCCGGCTTTGACTGCGACAGCGGTCGAGGGATCGCTTCCATAAGCGGCTTTCCATTCGGGATATCCACCGGATAAGACCTTGACATCCGTGTAGCCGAGTTCCATGGCTTTCCTGGCCGCTTTATGGCTCAGCCTGCATTCAAGCCCCCCGCAGTAAAATATGACCGGAAAATCGGTATCTCGCGGCAGCTTGGCGCTCAGGCTGTCAAACTGAGTGTTGGGCAGACTGATTGCTCCAGGGACATGCCCCTTGACGTATTTGGGTTTGAAGGGACGGGCGTCATAGACCATGACTGCATTCTCAGCCATTTGAGCGGCCACGTACTCGGCCGATATCGAGGCGTAATGGCCAGGTACCTTCATCCACCGGGGGAACCCTTCGGCAAAAACCTTGATGTTTGTGTAGCCCAGTTCCTCGGCTTTGCGCGCCGCTTTGTGGCTCAGCTTGCATTTCAGTCCGCCGCAGTAAAAGATGAGCAGGGTGTCCTTGTCCTTGGGCAGTTTGCCGGCGTGCTCCTCGAAGGTGGTGTTGGGCACGCTCACAGCGCCCGGGATGTGCCCTTTGATGTACTTCGGCTTGTAAGGCCTGGCATCTACGATCATCACATCTTCAGGCACGGGGATCTTGACATGTTGCTGAACAAACTCCACATCCACCAGGGAGTGGTACATCCACTCCTTTGGCTGAAAGTCCGGTTTTGACTGATTCTTTCCAAAGGCCGGGCCACTGAAAGGGCTCATCACGACCAGCAGACTGCCAAGCAGAAGCAGAAAACCTTTTTGCTTACAATAGTTCAAGTAACGCATACGTTTCCTCCGGGTCTTCAGGTTGTATGTTGCACATTTATTAAGTGCATAGACAGCAACTTTTGTGCCATAAACACAATAATGTTTTAACAACCTAGTATGATTATTTATTTTACATTTGTTGACTTTTCTCTGTTTAATGTGTAAACCTTTTCCTTAACATATTTGTTAACTTGATTACTTAACGTTTACACTCTTAACGAGCCGAGGGTGCCTTCATGGATTTGGGAAAACACTGGAAAACTCTCGTGGATTGCCTTCAAGACGGCTTGCTGGTGGTTGACCCCGGCGGGACCGTTGTGGCGGCAAACAGATCGGCCGAGGTCATGACCGGATATACTGCGGATGAATTACTGGGTCAGTCCTGCCGAATCCTTAATTGCACCGGGTGTAAAATCATCGGCCAGGGCAGGGGGATTGACTGGTGCGATCTTTTCGTCCGGGGGAGTGTCCGGGAAAAACGGTGCATGATCACCAACAAGAGCCAACGCCAGGTGGACATCATCAAAAGCGCTTCGGTTCTGCGCGACGACAACGGAACCATGATCGGTGCCGTGGAAACCTTGACCGATATTTCCGAAAGCGTCCGCTACAAGAACGAGCTCTCCACCCTGCGCCGGACCTTTCAACTCGATTCCGGGTATCACGGCATCCTGGGAACCACGCCGATCATCCAAAACCTCATCGAGTTGATTGAAAACGCTTCCCAATCCGATACTCCGGTCATGATCCTCGGGGAAAGCGGCACCGGGAAGGAGCTGGTGGCCAGGGCCCTGCATGAAGCCGGCCCCAGGCGGGACGGTCCGTTTATAAAGGTCAACTGCGCCGCTCTGAATCAAAACATTCTGGAAAGCGAACTTTTCGGGCACATCAAGGGCGCTTACACTGGAGCCGATCGGGACAGGATCGGGAGATTCGAAGCCGCCCATCAGGGAAGCATATTTCTGGATGAAATCGGGGATCTGCCCATGAGCACCCAGGTCAAGCTCCTGCGGGTCCTGGAGGAGAAGCGGGTGGAAAAGGTCGGAGATCAAAAGTCCATTCCAGTGGACGTGCGGGTCATCACCGCAACCAACAAGGACCTGGAGAAAATGCTGAGCCAGGGTGAATTCAGGGAGGATCTCTATTTCCGGATCAATGTCTTTCCCATTCACTGCCCGTCCCTGGCCGATCGAAGCGAGGACATCCCCCAGCTCATCCGGAATCTGATCACCATCAACAACAAAAGGACCGGCAAGCAGATCAAGGGCATCAGCCAGGAGGCCATGGAACGCCTGATATCATATCCCTGGCCCGGCAATGTCCGTGAACTCAGAAACGTGATCGAATATGCCTTTGTCCTGGCCCAAGGCAGCACCCTGGGGCTGCACGACCTGCCGCAGAAAATCTTTTCGGGCCAGAATCAGGGACAGGCAACCGAAAGATCCGGCAGAACCGTTAACAAATCAGAAATCGATGCCGGACGCCGGGAACTGGTCCAGGCCCTTCAAAAAGCCGGCGGAAACAAGACCCGGGCCGCGTCCATACTCGGGGTCAGCCGGGTCACGGTCTGGAAGCGCATGAAAAAGCACGGCATCCTGGATGAAGACCTTCTGGTCTAAACGTAAGACATCAAAAAGGCAGCCGTTGCCCGGAAGTAATTGAGCAAAGAGCTTATGTGCGACGCAGCCGTTTGTCCGCAGTGCCGCGAAGCTTCCCCTGGCCGTGACGGAATAGTTGGCCCGGGCTGCCAGGGCATATCTCTATCCTCCTTAAATATCATGCTATTTTTTTACCTGGAAAATTCTTGACTTCTGCCGCTGCTTCCTGTAGTTTTCGTCTATCGGTCTTACCATTTTACCAGAAAGAGTCTGATGGTCCCGGGCGCAACCGTCTGCTTGCAGAAGGCCCTACATCTGCTCTGACTGGGTCGTGATCAAAAAAACCACATCTATTTGCCTGGCTTGAGCTGAAAGTTTCGCCAAACAATGGATAAAGGACGGGGAGCGAATATGGAGGAAATGAATCTGGTATTGGTCTGCCTTTCGTCGTTTCTGGCGGTATTCACCGTGCTGATCATCATCGCCCTGGTCATGCGCGGGTTGATAGCCGTTTTTCCCTATAAGGACGAAAACGGAGACAATGCGATGATAGCGGCCATCAACTCAGCCTATTCCGTAACTCATCCCGGTTACAGGATCAGCCGGATCAAGGAAATAAACAGCAGGGGGAAAAGAGGATGATTCACACCAAGACTCCACAGAAGATCAAGGTTCAATTCATGCCCTTTCGAGATGGGCTGCAAAGCGCCTTCGGCGGAAAGGTACGCCTGAACGACTACCTGCCGGCCATGAAAACGGCCGCCGGGGATCTGGGAATCAGACACATGGAGTTTGGCGGCGGCGCACGCTATCAGGCTCCGCTGTTCTACCTCAACGAAAACCCCTTTGAGACCATGCAGGCCATGCGGGATGCGGTCGGCCCTGAACCCGATCTGCAGATCCTGACCCGTTCCATTTCCGGGGTGACCCTGACCACCCAGACCCTGGAGGTCCTGGATATGCAGGCCAGGCTCATGGCCAGGCACGGGACCACCTATGACCGGAACTTCGACTACATGAACGACGTGGACAACCTGATCAAGACCGGGCGGCCCATTGTCAAGGCCGGCCTGCACCATCAGGTCTGCGTCTCCATGATGGGTCTGCCCTTTCATGACGACACGGTCCACACCCCGGAGTTCTATGCCGGCATCGTCAAGAAGATCATGGCTTCGGATATTCAGGTGGACAGCATCTGCATGAAGGACGCCAGCGGCACCACTGATCCCCGGACCTGTTACGAAACGGCTCTGGCGATCAGGAAGATCATTCCCCCTGAGATGGAGCTCTGGCTGCACACCCACGACACGGCCAGCATGGCTGTTTCCCAGTATCTGGCCGGGATCGAAGGCGGAGTCAACTGCATCGACCTCTCGGTCCGCCCCATGGCCAGCGGCACCTGCCAGCCGGATGTCCGCTCCATGGCCCACGCCCTCAAGGGCACGGGCTTCAGCCTGGATCTCGACGTGGACCGGATTCACGTCATCGAAGAGATGTTAAACGATCTCATGCAGGACTATTCCTGGAATCCGGTGACCACCACAGCAGATGCCAGGGTGGTCAGCTTCCCCATGCCCGGAGGAGCCATCGGCCCCAACGTGCACATGATGGTCAAATCCGGATTAATGGATCAATACAGCGACGTCCTCTCCGAATTCCCGGTGGTGGTCAAGGCTGGAGGTGCCTGGACCAGCGTCACCCCCGGCAGTCAGCAGTACTGGGTCCAGGCCTTCAACAACGTCCTCTACGGCCGCTGGGAGAAAATAGAGGCCGGATACGGCCGGGCCGTCCTGGGCTATTTCGGACGGCCGCCCCTGCCGCCGGATCCGGAAGTGGTGGACAAGGCCTCCAAGCAGCTCAATCTGCCGCCCTATGAAGGGGACGATCCCTTTGAAGCGGTGGCCGATCCCATCCCCGAGGCCAAAAAGGCCCTTGAAGAGAACAATCTCCCCGTCAGTGAGGAAAACATCTTCATGATCGTCTCGGCCATGGTCAGCGGCAAGAAAATGGCCACCAACGAAGGCTTGAAGTTTCTCTTGGGCAAGGGCAAGGTCGATATCCCCTTGAAGCAAAAGGAGCAGGCGGCAGCCGCAGCCGAGCCCTCCAGGGCCGCTGAACAGGCCAAACCTTCTGAACCGGCAGTGCCTGCAGGTCCGGTGACCACCAGGTGCAAGGTCCAGGAAGGGGGCAAGACCAGGACCTTTGAAGTCACGGTCGAGCCTGTATCCTCTGAGGCTTCAGGGGCCTCTTCGGCTGCGGCCCAGTCGGCCCAGCCGTTGGAACAGCCAGCCGGCACCCAAGAAGAAGTCCAGATCTGCAGCACCTTTGCCGGCTCCGTGCAGCTGACCGATATCCTGGTCAATGTCGGGGACACCGTGGAGCAGGGGCAGCCAGTGGCCCAGGTGGAGGCCATGAAGGCCACCCATGACATCCTGGCCCCGGTATCCGGCAAGATTTCCGCAATCAAGCCCAGTATCGGCGATGAAGTGGATTCATCCACCCCGATTGTCATCTGCCAGACCAGATGAAGGCTTTCGGTCGTCACAAAGCGGATTTTCGCCAACTGCTGCCTAAAAGGTTGAACCAATGGACACATTTCTTCTACTGATCCGGAATTCTGGCTTCAGTAATCTGACTCCGGGCAATCTGGGGATGTTCGTTATTGCCGGAGTGCTCATCTACCTGGCCATTACCAAGGAATACGAACCTCTGCTGCTCATCCCCATCGGATTCGGGACCATCCTGGCCAACCTCCCCCTGGGAGAGATGGGGGCCTATATGGATGGAATCATGAATTTCATCTACCGGGTCGGCATCAAGACCGAGCTCCTGCCCCCGATCATCTTCATGGGGGTGGGCGTCTTGACCGATTTCCGCCCCCTGCTCGGCCGGCCGATCACCTTCTTGCTGGGCGCGGCGGCCCAGGTCGGCATCTTCACCGCAGCTCTGGGGGCCGCCTACCTTTTCGGGTTCTCGCCCCAGGAATCCGGGGCCATCGGGATCATCGGCGGGGCCGACGGCCCGACCTCCATCTTCCTGGCCAGCAAACTGGCTCCCCACCTCCTGGGTCCCATCGCCGTGGCCGCCTACAGCTACATGTCCCTGGTGCCTATCATCCAGCCGCCCATCATGCGGCTGTTGACCAGCAAAAAGGAGCGGGCTATCGACATGCCTCAGGCCCAGCCCGTGTCCCAGCGGGCTGTGATTCTTTTTCCGATCATCACCGGTTCCCTGTCTTCCCTGGCCATCCCCTCCTGCGCCCCGCTCATGGGGATGCTCATGTTCGGCAATCTCATCCGGGAATGCGGGGTGACCGAACGTCTGAAGAAGACCGCCGGAGGCCCTCTGGTGGACATCGTGACCATTTTTTTGGGGCTGACCGTGGGCGCGACTATGGATGCCGAACACTTCCTCAACTGGCAGACCATCAGCATCCTCCTTATGGGCGGGGTGGCCTTCAGCTTCAGCACGGCCGGAGGACTTCTCTTTGCCAAGCTCATCAATCTCTTTTTGTCCAAAGAAAAGAAAATCAACCCCTGCATCGGCGCGGCCGGGGTCTCCGCCGTACCCATGGCTTCCAGGGTGGTCCAGTCCTTTGTCTCCAAAGAGACCATGGGCCGGGTCAATCCGCTCATGCCGGCCATGGGGCCCAATGTGGCCGGGGTTATCGGTTCGGCCGTCGCAGCCGGGGTCTTTCTGTCGGTCCTGGGCGGGGGATGACAAGGCGTCAGTCCTGGTTTTATACTGATCCAACGTAACTTTTTGTGAAATTTGGGCCTGGACCCTTGGGGTCGCCAGTCTTTGTTGTAAAAACCAAAATTGGATCAGTATATGATCAAAAAAAAGCCGACCCGTCACTGGGCCGGCTTTTTTTGGCGAGCAAGAGAAATGGCACCCTGCTTGGAAGGACTTATATCATGGCATCGTCTGTCTGGATTCCGGCCTCCGCCGGAATGACGGACAAAAGAACGAGGCATCTGAAGAACTCAAGGTACGCAAAAACTGGATGAACCAAAAACATCCAAACGTTGGTGTACGAAGTCTGATATTATGGCTGCGACTGTTCAAAGCCTGAACTCACAGCCTATCCGTCTTCAACCTGGATAGCGGAACATCCAGATCCCTCTTCTGGACGATGGCAGCATTCTCGGTCAAGGATTCCTTGACTTTTTTGTCCACGTAGTCGATGTGTTCCAGCATGGCCATCCTGGCCTTGTCCTGGTCGTGTTCGCTGATGGCTTCGACCACGCCAGCGTGCTGCTCGTAGATGTCCTGTTTGCTGATCCTGCCGTAGTGGGTGCAGATGTACTGGCGCAGGACATCGGAAATGGAGAACATCATGTGCATCTGAATCTTGTTCTGGGTCGCCCGGGCAATGGCCATATGGAAATCCGCATCCACGTCCCCTTTGATGTCCTGTTCGTCTTCCAGGTGGGTCTTGATATACTCCACACTCTCCTGTAAAATCCGGATATCATCCTCTGAAGCCCGTTTGGCGGCGTAGTAGGCATTCCAGGATTCGATGGCCTTGCGCACCTCGACCAGTTCGAAGACGGTCCTGACGTCTTCTTTGAGCAGGTGATCAAAAGGGTCGATGAAGCGGCTGGTGGCCAGATGTTTGACTATGGTCCGGTTGTTCTGGGTGATTTCCAGAAATCCCATTCCGACCAGGGACTTGAGGGCCTCCCGCAACGAGGGGCGACTGACGTTTAGGAGTTCCATCAACTTTCTTTCCGGAGGCAGGATCTCCCCTGGCTTGATCTTGCCTTCCAGAATATGCTCCTTGAGCTGATTGGCGATCTTGACGGAAAGCTTCTCCTGTTTGACCGGCTTGAATACTGTCTGTGTCATAATGGATTCCATAATCTTGATTGGGCTTGAAGGGGATTCCAAGCAGTGCAATTAGCCTTTAGCGCTTAGCCGTTAGCAAGAGATCGGAAACAAGAGTTTTCAAGAACCCGAAGCAGTAATGTAAGGGTCTAGAACAGTCTGATTCAAAAACAAACAGCTAATGGCTAACAGCTAACCGCACAGGTCCGGACCAGGGGATATATTGGATCGTTTCGTGTTCTTGAATTTTCTGTTTTGCGCAAGCATCCCTTACAAAGGGTCCATCCAGCCTCAGGGATTGACCCAGCGAACAGCCAGTAAGGCACCGGTCAGGAGGCCTCTCTGCCGGCCGTCCTCTTCAATATCCGGGATCAGAGCCGGGTCCTCTTCTTTTGAAAAGTGTATCGCTGTTCGCAGTTCCCCGTCAAGCGGCGCCAGATTGTTCAGTTCATCCGGAGAGCGGAAGATCATCCGCTCAAAAAAGGGGTCCCCTTGTTCCGCCTTGGCCCTTCGCCTTTCAGCCCAGGAACTGAGGCTGTTCAGGGTAGTGACCACCACGCTTCCTCCCCTTCTGGTCACCCGGAAGAGTTCATTGACCGCCTCCCGGCCGTTCTCGATGAATTCGAGGGTAGTCATGGAGACGACCCGATCAAAAAGGCCCGTAGCAAAAGGCAGCGCCAGCAGATCTCCGGCAACAGGCCAAAAAAGGGAGGTACCGCATTTTTCAGAGGCCCGGACCAGCATGGGCAGGGAGACGTCCAGACCAACGACCCTGGCCTGGCAGGCAAGGACATCCCGGGTGAAGATCCCGGTTCCGCAGCCTCCGTCGAAGATCAGTTCACCGGCGCCCGGTCTGAGCAGGTCGAGCATGACCCGGCTTTCATAGCGCTTGATCAGTTTCCCGGCCGGAGTTTCGAACCAGCGGTCGTACCTCTGTGGCCAGGAATCAAACAGCCGTCCCTCAGGATCCAAGGCGCATCCCCTTTTGCAGTTCGACCTTTTCGGCGAATTCCCGGCTGTCCAGCTTCTTTCCGTCTTCTCCCCGAATCTTCCCGATACGGCAGGTGGTCGATCCCAGGGAGACGAGAAGGCCCTCGGTCTCTATCTCCAATATTTCCCCGGGATTTCCAGGTCCTGCTGTCTCGAAGCCTGCCGGCTGATAGAGCCGGAGTTTTTCTCCCTGAAAGGTGGTGTGGGCTCCGGGCTGGGGGTCGCAGCCCCTGATCAGGTTGAAAATCTCCAACCCCGGCCTGGACCAGTCGATCCCGGCCACGCTGTCATCGCAGGGAGGCTCGTAGGTGGCCAGGTCCTCGTCCTGTGGGATACTCGGGGCCTGTCCTTTCTTGACCAGCTCCACGGACTCGGCCACGGCCTCGACTCCCAGGGGAAAGAGTTTGTTGAAATAGAGCGAACCCGTGGTCTCCTCCGGTTCGATGGCCACTTCCCGCTGCAATAGAACGGGACCGGTATCGATGCCTGCATCCGCCCAGAGAATGGTCAGTCCGGTCTTGGCCTCCCCCTGGATGATGGCCCAGTTGATGCTGCTGGCCCCGCGGTGTTTCGGCAAAAGGGAGGGGTGGTAACAGATGGTACCCAGGCTGGGGATTTCCAGAAGTTCCCTGGGGAGGATGTCCGTGACAAAGGCCAGGACCACCAGATCGGGCGAGAGGGTTTTATAGGCCTCACGGACCTCGGGGTCTTTCATCCGCTTCGGCTGAAAGACCGCAAGGTTGGAATCAACGGCCAGCGATTTCATCCCCTCTCCGGGCCTTCCCCTGGGGCAGAAGACTCCCTGAATGGCTTCCCCCTTCCGGAGAAGGGCTTTTAGGACCTTTTCCCCGAAAGGGCCTTGTCCTGCGACGATGATTTTCATGGCTCCTCCATACCAATCGCCATTCGATGCTGAGCCGATATGAAGAAAGCTCAAGAGCCACCTTCATATAATTCATTTTGCCTTTCGGGCCGGCCCGAAAGGCAAAATGAATTACTTGGAATCCGCTTCCCTGATCTCTTCCATGGTCTTCAAGATCTGCAGGGCGTTTTCATAGACCGGGGTATCGACCATCTTTCCCTTGTAGGTCACCGCGGCAGCGCCCTTGGCAATGCCTTCCTCTTCAAAGACCTTCTTGACCCCTTCGGCCCACTCCACTTCTTCCGGGTTTGGGGTGTAGAGTTCATGGGAGGGCTCGATCTGACTCGGATGGATGAGCATTCTGCCTTCATAGCCCATCTGCCGGCCTTCCCGGGTGTTCTCCTTGAAGGCCTCCATATCCTGAAAGGCCACAAAGGGGCAGTCGATGGCAATGCATCCCGCGGCCCTGGCGGCTACCGCGGTATGAAAACGGGCGTACAGCTGCTCCTGACCTTCCGAGGTCAGGGTGACCCGCATGTCTTTGGTGTAGTCCACCGCCCCGAAGATGAGCGAGTTGACCCTGGGGCTGGCGGTTGCGGCCGAATAGGCATTGATCACGCCTTTGGCGGTTTCGATGAGCAGCTGAATGGCCACGCTGCCCACTTCCATGCCCCTGCGCTGCTCCAGCTCTTCCAGCTTCCACTCCAGGCGCTTGACATTGTCCGCATCTCCGCACTTGGCCAGGCAGACCCCGTCCAGACCGGGATGGACAATCGCTTCCAGATCATCGTTGGTCATCAGGGTCTCCCAGTTGTTGATCCTGACATAGAGCGAGCGGGAAGCCTGATTGGCCCGTTCGTTTTTCAGGTATTCCTGGATCTTCTCCCGGCCCTTGGGTTTTTCTGCGGGCGGGACCGAATCCTCGAGGTCCAGGGTCAGAATGTCGGCCTTGACGCTGGCTGCCTTGCCCATCATTTTCTCGCTGTTGCTGGGCAGATACATGACTGATCTCATCACCGGCATAACTCTATCCTCCTCATTAAATTTTAGTGACTTATCGTTGAATCACTGTTATAAAAAACAAGAAAATGTATTGCTCCAAAGGATTTTTTCTTAACCGTGAACGGTGAACCGTGAACCTGGAACCTTTGGGTTGCGGGCGAAGCCCGCTTTAATGACTTATCCCTTATGTAAAATTCAGTTCTTGCCGCCAGGCGGCAAGAACTGAATTTTACTGGATGAGCTCTTTGATCTTGGGCGCGATCTCTTCGGGGCTGTCCACCACATAGGCCCCGGCCTCGGTCAAGGCCTTGATCTTTCCCTGAGCCGTGCCCTTGCCCCCTTCGACAATGCTGCTGGCATGGGAAAAGCGCATGCCCTCCGGGGCCCAGGCCCCGGCGATAAACACCACCAGCGGCTTGGTGAATTCTCCCCGGGCCACGGTTTCGGCCGCTTCCTCCTCGAGGTTGCCCCCGATTTCACCGAAGACGGCCACCGCCTTGGTCTGCTCATCGGCCTCGAATCGCTTCAGGACATCGGACATGGTCAGACCCAGGACGGGTTCGGTGCCGATGTGCAGGGCCGTGCTGATCCCTAGGTCGGCAACCTTCAAGGCCCAGGGGACTGTCCCGGACTGGCCGCCGCTTCGGGAAATGACCCCTACGGATCCGGGTTCAAACAGGGTGTTGGCCCAGTCCACACTGCCCCCGAGCCAGCCTATGGCGGCCTGACCCGGAGTGATCAAACCGAGGCTGCCGGGACCGAGGATCCTGGCCTCGTTTTTCAAGGCGTACTGGACCATGTCCATGACGTCGTGGACCGGGATGCGCTCCACCGGGGAGACCACAAACTTGATCCCGGCGTCGATGGCTTCATAGACCGCACTCTTCAGCGCAGGTCCGGGGATAAAGGTCACGCTGGCATCCACCGGCCCCTTTTCATCTATGACCTGCTGCACCGTATCGTAGACCGGCAGGCCGTGGACCTCATCTCCTCCGCGTCCCGGAGTCACCCCGGCCACGATCCTGGTTCCATATCCATTCATGAAGGCGGTCCGCAGCGTCCCCTCCCGTCCCGTCATGCCCTGAACGATGACAGTGGTATTTTTATCCAATAATATTGACACGTTCCCTCCTCTTTATCCGGATAGACCGAAAATTCAAAATTTCAACTGCAAAGGGGCTACGCGGTCCCGTGTTTTTTCCTGTATTTTTCGAGTCCCTCGATCGGGATCTCGATGCTGATGGCCGAGTTCCCCCGGAACCAGCATTCATACTCACAGGCCAGACATTCCGTCCCTCTGCGGGCCAGTTCCTCCTGGCTCCCTTCCACCGCGGGCTTGCCGTCCTTGAGGATCAAAATGCCCCGATCGTATTTCTTGCAGGCCTCGACACAGGCCTTGGTGGAGCACTGCTCACATTTGGAATGATCGATCACGACCTTGATTGTCCTTTCATGGAATTCCATTTATTACTCCTCGCTTGCTGTAGCCTTTAAGAAAAAGTTTTTGGATTTATGCCAGATAAGCAGCTCTTATTCTTTGTCTTAACAATCGAAAATCCAAAATCCAAAATCTAAAATTCTATGTTTGTCTCCAGTTCGCTCAGGCCCCGGGGCCGGAAGGATTCCCTGTCAGGAACCGTCCCTCGGCCTGGTTTCGGCTCAGACCGCCCCGATCTCTTTCCTGTACTCGTCGACCAGGGCCCGCAAGCGGCCGCCGATAACATTCGAGTCATAGACGTGCTCCCGGTCATAGAGTTCGATCCTGGCATTGAGACCGGCCAGGCCTTCCTTCAGGATCTCCTGAGACTCTTTTTCCTTGTTGCCGCACAGGAGTATGACCACCGGAAACCCCGGTCTTTTCGGGAGCTCTTCCCGCATGGCCTTGACTATGCCGTGGGCATGGTGCCACTGCTCCTGATTGGCCATCATGAAACCGGCCAGAAGATAACCCTCGATGCCGGGTTGAGCCATGATCAGCTTGACCACCCGATAGACTTTGGATGCGGTGGGATTGCCGCTGGTGTCGGCAAAATCGGCCACTTTCAAATCCACCCGGTTGACGGCGTCCATGCCCAGCATGGCAGCTCCGCCGCCGATTCCGTGGAAGCCGATATAACCGCCCTTTTTGACCTCTTCCGGAGGCGCCATCTCGGCCACGTAGCTCGTGCCCCGAAAATCGCTCTCCTCAAAGGACCAGCCGATGAGGTCGAACTCGGTGGGTTCCTTCAAGAACTCGCGCCCTATTTTGACTCCCAATTCGGGATGCCTGAACAGGGCCTGATCATCCACGGCCATCCGGCAGTCGGCGGCGATGACCCTGTTATCCCTGGTCAAGACCAGGGGGTTGATCTCCAGGGTCCGGCAGTCCAGCTGCCTGAAGAGTTGGTAGAGCTTGAAGACAGCATCGGCCACCTGCCGGAGGATCTTGCCCCGAACGCCCATGGACACGGCCATGTTCAGCGTGTCATAGGGCATGAGCCCCTTGATGATGTCCACGTTTTTCATGGCGATCTTTTCCCGGGGCACGGATTCGATATCCACACCGCCCTCGGGGCTGAACATCAGGACCGGACCGCGGACCTCCTGGGCCGAGTTGATGACCACCCCGGCATAAAACTCCTGCACGATATCGAGCTTTTCTTCCACCAGGACCTGTTTGACCTCCAGTCCTTTGACCTCCATGCCCAGGATCCCTGCGGCCGCCTGTCCGGCCTCCTCCGGCGTATCCGCGAATTGGACCGCCCCGGATTTTCCCCGGCCCCCGGCCCAGACCTGGGCCTTGAGGACAACGGGTCTGGCCAGCTTGGCGGCTGCCTCTCGGGCCTCCTGCGGAGTATTGACCACCACGCCTTCCGGAACCGGGATGCCCGCTTTCCGGAAGTGTTCTTTCCCTTGATATTCAAAAAACTTAGCCATCCTGCCTCCTCGTCATTTACAATAATTACAAAACCCTTCCCGGTAAGATGGTCGAACAAACTTACCATATTCAAGAAGGGCCAAGACTGTCAAGTAGAAAACCATTTGCAAAATCAAACCTGCAGGTAAGATGGTCGAATAGACTTACCTTGAACACTAACTTTTCCATGCCCTCCCCAAAAAGTCAAGAGTCTTTTTTCTTGTCAGCTTTGCCTCTGGCAAAGCTGACATAACGTTTCAAACGAGCCCGCCAATGGCAGCGAACCATCCCTGCCGCAAAAATTTCTTGACCCCGCTTCTATCATTAATTAAGATAAAAATTCTATTGAAAGATGAACGACTTCTTCCGCCTCTACTGTTACCGCGAGACCGTCCCCCGTTGACCCAGCTCTTTATTCGCAATAATTTGCTTGACAGAAGTACAATTTCTTTCTACGGTAAGTCCATATTACCGAATGCAAAGCAGATAGTCTGACCGCATGATTCTACCTTGTCAACAAAAAAACACTTATTTTTTAAACCAGATAAAACCAGAAAGGAGGTTTAAGCGTCAGAACAAAATGTTTGAGAGGTTACGTGTTTCTTTTTTAACCTCAAACACCTACAACTTGAAGGAGGGTGGCATGAGCAAGAAGACGACCAAGCAAAAGAAAACGAGCCCAAAGGAAGAGACCCAGCCCACGACCCGCAGAAAATTCCTGAAAAACTCGGCCTTGACCGCCGGGGCGGCAGCGGCCGGGGTTTCCCTGTTCAACATCAAAACCGCCAAGGCCCAGACCACGACCTGGAAGGTCCAGACCTCCTGGCCCGGCGGAATCGGTCTGAAAATCTTCGAAGACTGGTGCAACAGCATCATTGAAAAGACCGGCGGCGAACTGGCTTTCGAGCCCTACGGCGCCAAAGCGGTCGTCGGCGACTTTCAGCTCTTCGACGCCGTCAAAAACGGCGTGCTCCAGGCCATGAATCCCTTCACCATTTACTGGGCCGGCCGCATGCCCGCCTCGGTCTTTCTGACCTCCTACCCCCTGGGCCCGCGCCAGCCCAGCGAGTGGGACGTTTTCTACTACAGCCTGGGCGGCCTGGAACTGGCCCGGGAGCTCTTCGCCAAACAGGGCATGTTCTACGTCGGCCCCATCCACCACGGGGCGAACATCATCCATTCCAAAGTCCCGATCCGGTCCATCGAAGACTTCAAGGGCAGGAAGATGCGGGTCCCGGGCGGCATGGTCGCCCAGCTCTTCGCCAAGGCCGGGGCCAAGACCACCCTTTTGCCCGGCAGCGAGATCTTCCCGGCCCTGGATAAAGGGACAATCGACGTGGCCGACTACGTCGGCCCGGCCGTCAACTACGACCTCGGCTTCCACCAGGTCACGGACTTCATCAGCGCCGGACCTCCGGGCTTTCTGTCCATCTACCAGCCCGTGGACCTCATGGACCTGACCGTGGGCATGAAGGCCTGGAACGCACTGTCGGATTCGATGAAGCAGTTCGTGGAAATGGAAACCCATGTCTACTCCGACATGCACCACGCCAAGATCCAGGCCGCCGACCAAAAGGCCTGGAAGAAGTTCGAGGAGGCCGGGACCATGGTCACCCGGCTGAGCCAGGACGACGTGGCCGCCTTCACCAGACTGGCCGTGCCGCTGTGGTATGAGTGGGCCAACAAGAGCGAGGGCGCGGCCCGGGCCTTCAAGATCCAGCTGGACTACATGATGTCCGGCAGCCTGGGCTATGTGACCCCGGAGATGGTCAAGGGCCACAAACTCAAATACGACGTCTAGCCGGTATTTGAGTACAGCAAACGAAGGATGAACAGGGGCCGTCCGGGGGGCGGCCCCTGTTTGCTGTCAAGTCGCAGGCAAGGGTTTCCTTATAATAATAAACACTAATTCTTACAGTAGGATAATACCATGCCAGATCTCACTTTCTTTTTACCCCACTGGATCTACTGGTCGGCTCTCGTTGTCATCCCGCTCTTGTGCATGATCGCGATCCGTCGTCAGAAAGGCGAAGTCAAAGAGGGGCAGCTTTCGTACGGGATCGCCTACTTGTTCTGGTTCTTTGGGGGAATCGCCGGGCTGCACCGCCTTTATCTCAAAAACAAGGGAGTCTTGATCTATCTCCCCCTGCTGGTGGCCGTCCTCTTCGCCAACGCCCAGGTCAAGGAGTCCGTCAACCTGCACTCCGGGGCCATGAACGAAATAAGCATCGCCGAGTTCAAACGGGACCGGGCTCAGACCAAGGTCGATCTCGAAAAACCGGCTGAAGGTGGATCGGTCCAAGACAAACAAGCCCTGGAAGCGGCCCGGCAAAACCTGGAAGAAGCCCGGCAGAATCTGGAAAATGCCAGGCAGGAGGCGGCAGCCTATCAGGCCCAGCTCGACAAATGGAACTGGACTGCCCGGATACTGGCCATGATCATCGGGCTGCTCCTGGTCATCGACGCCTTTTTGCTCCCTGGCCTCGTGCGCAGGCGGGCCGAATACGAAGCCGGCCTCGAGAAGGAAGAACAGCGCTATCAATTTCCGGAAGAAGAGGGGGGCGACCACAGCCCGGCCGCGCAGATCCACCGTCCCTGGCTGGACTGGATCGACAAGCTGAACGGCTTTGTCGGGGAGTTCATCTGTTACTGGTCCATCATCGCGGTCTTTGCCTACTACTATGAGGTCATCGCCCGCTATTTTTTCAACTCCCCCACCAATTGGGCCCACGAGGGCATGTTCCTCATGTTCGGCATGCAGTACATGCTGGCCGCCGGCTACACCCTCAGGGAGGGCGGACATGTCTACGTGGACATAGTCTACAACCGTTTTCCCGACCGCATGAAAGCCCTGGTGGATGTCTTGACCTCGGTCTTTTTCTTTATTTTCTCCCTGGCCATCCTCTGGACCGGCTGGACCTTTTTCAAGGATTCAGTCCAAATCTGGGAGGTCTCTTTCACCGAATGGGCCATCGCCTACTGGCCGGTCAAACTGGCCATCCCTCTGGGCGCCCTCCTGCTGACGCTGCAGGGATTTACCAGGCTGTTCAAAGACATAATCTTCTTAACCGAAAAAAGGGTATAAGCTATGGGTCTCGAAATAGGTATCGGTTTACTCACACTCCTCATGTTTGGATCCCTGATCTTCCTGCTCATGCTGGGACTGCCCCTGGCCTTTGTCACCGGCGGGCTGGGCGTTGTCTTTCTCTTCCTCTGCGGCGACATAGACATGATCAACATCCTGCCCTCGCGGATCTTTCCCTTCATGACCGACTATCAGCTCTCGGCCATCCCCCTGTTCATCTTCATGGCCAATGTCCTGGAGCGGGCCGGGATGATCGAGCAGCTCTTCGACGTGATCTACAAGATTCTGGGCGGCTTGAAAGGCGGGCTGGCCACGGCTTCGATCATCGCCTCCACCATTCTGGCGGCCATGGTCGGGGTCATCGGGGCCTGCGAGGTGACCATGGGCATCATCGCCCTGCCGGCCATGCTCAAGCGGGGCTATGACCAGAAACTGGCCTGCGGCTCGATCAACGCCGGCGGGACCCTGGGCATCCTCATCCCGCCCTCGATCCTGGCCATTCTCTTTGCCGTGGTGGCCCAGCAGTCGGTGGGCGAGCTCTTCATCGGCGCGGTCATCCCCGGCCTGATCCTGTCCACAATGTTCATCGCCTACGTCACCATCCGCTGCTACATCAATCCCAGCCTCGGCCCGGCCCTGCCCAAGGAGGAGCGGATCAGCTTCAGGGAAAAGCTCCAACTTCTCCAGGGGATCATCGCCCCAATTATGCTCATCATCCTGGTCCTGGGCGTCATCTTCGCCGGGGTGGCCACTCCGGTCGAGGCCGCCGGCATCGGCACCTTCGGGGCCCTCTTTGTCTGTGCCCTGTCCCGTAAGCTGACGCTTTTAAACATCAAGCAGGCGGCTATCACCACCTTAAAGGCCTCGGCCATGGTCCTCTGGATCATGTTCGGGGCCAGCATCTTCGTAGGCTTCTACATCGTCAACGGGGGACAGGAGTTTGTGACTGCTGCCATGATCGGCACCGGATTCGGTCCATACGGGATTCTGCTGATGACCAACATCCTCTTGATCATCCTGGGCATGTTCCTGGACTGGGTCGGGATTCTGCTCCTGGCGGTGCCCATCTTCGTGCCCATGATGGTCTCCCTGACCTGGGAAGGGCTCTGGGGGCTGCCCGGGATCGGCTCCGGCGATGTCCGGCTCTGGTTCGGCGTGGTCTACATGGTCAACATGCAGATCTCCTTTTTGAGTCCGCCCTTTGGCTATGCCCTGTATTACCTGAAAAGCGTGGCCCCGCCCGAGGTCTCCATGGGAACCATCTTCAAGGGGGTCGTCCCCTTCATGATCCTCCAGGCCATCGGCCTCTTTCTGACCATTGCCTTTCCCCAGCTCAGTCTGTATCTGCCCAGACTGGTCTACGGATAAATTTTGAAACCGCAGTCTGATTTTAGGACATGAGGATTTCAAAATCTTGCAGTGACGAAGTAGATGGGTGGGTTTAAGACCAATCACGACCTATTCTCCGGGGCGGCATGCGCATGCCGCCCCGTTTCCTTTTCTCGCAGTCAAGCCTCGAATCAGGTATTGAGCTTTTTTTTACTGTAAAATCCTATCCGATCAAACGACATGGACAATTCACCCCAAGCAGGCCAGACCCAAAAGGGACCGCCGGACCAGGCCTACGAGGCCCCGGCTCAGTTCGTCAAGGGCTTCTACCTCCTGCTCACGCTCTGGAGCCTGTTCTGCCTCTTCCTTCTGCACCAGATAGTGCAAAATATAGGCCTGGATCCTTTGTACGGCCTGCTCATGATCGCTTTCATCCTCGTCTTTATGTGGTATTTTTCCCTGGCCTTTGCTTACCGGATCGAGGTCTGGCAGGACGGAACCATGCGTATGACGAGTTATCGGCGAATCATCACCGTCAAGGCCCAGGACATCCCCAAGGCCCTGGCGCCCCGTTTTCCGGTGGGCTTTCTCAAGTTCCGCCTGGAACGGGAGATGGGCTACCTCTTCTATCAGGCCGGTAACAGCGATTTGTACGAGGTCCTGCAACTGATCAAATCAGTCAATCCAGACATCCAGTTTACGAATGTTTCAATCCAGGGTCAGTCGAGGAGTTGATTTTTCTATAGGCTTTAAGAAAAAGTTTTTGGATTTATGCCAGATAACCAGCTCTTTTTCTTTGCCTTAAAAATCGAAAATCCAAATTTCTATATGTTGTTTTGAAATTTCTGCTAAGCGCCTAATCACATTCACGCCGAATAGCAAGAATTGAGAAGTTCTACATGTATCTGCCATTAATAATTAAAAATTAACAATTGGCAATTAACAATTAGTAAGCGCCTAAGAAGGGAGAGGCCATGAACAGTCAGATTGCAGACATTCTCCGGAAAACAGACACCTCGGGCTGGAAAGAAGTCAGGGTCGAATACGCGCATGATTTTCTCCCCATTCTCGTGCCGCCTGCCTGCGAGACCCTGCAGATGAAGAAAATGCCCTGCCTGGCCCATTCCCGGGACGAGATCGCCAGGGCCCTGAACAAGCCCACGGCCTCCCGGACCATTCCGGAGATCATAAGGGACAAGGGCAAGCCGGCTCACGAGGTCACGGTCTGCATCACGGTCTCGGACATCACCCGGCCCGTGCCCTACAAGGGGGAAAGCGGCATCCTGCAGCCCCTGACCGGGATCATCGAACAGGCCGGGGTCAGGCCGGAGAACATCGTCCTGGTCATCGGCAACGGCATGCACCGGCCGAGCAGCCAGGAGGAACGGCTGGCCATGTACGGTCAAGAAATTGTGGATCGCTACCGCATAGTTGATCACGACTGCGAGGATCTGTCCTCCATGGTCCTGGCAGCCGAGACCAGCCGGGGGACCATGGTCTATCTGAACAAGATCTTTTTTGAGTCCGATGTCAAGATCAGCACCGGTCTGGTGGAAAGCCATTTCATGGCCGGCGTCTCCGGCGGACGCAAGGCCATCTGCCCGGCCCTGGTCAACACAACCACCATCCAGAAATTCCACAGCGTGGACTTTCTGGAGCACCCCAGGGCCACGAATCTTATCCTGGACGGCAACCCCTGCCACGAAGAGGCCCTGGAAGTGGCCAGGACCGTAGGCGTGGATTTCATGATCAGCACCACCCTGGACAACGAGCTGTGCATGACCGGGGTCTTTGCCGGCGACCTGGAAGAGGCCCACCTGGCCGCCTTTGAAGCCATGAAGGAGTTCGTTCGCATACCTGTTCAAGAGCCCTACGATGTGGTCCTGACCCATGCCGGATATGTGGGCCGGGACCATTACCAGAGCGTCAAGGCCGCGGTCAACGCCGTGCCCGCAGTCAAGGACCAGGGGCTCATCGTGCTTTTTGCCAACAACGTCGATCAGGAACCCATCGGCTCCCGGGAATACAAGACCCTTTTGCACCTCTTCAAGATGCTCGGACCCGAGAACTACCTCTCCATTTTGCAGCACCCGGCCTGGAAGTTCACCAAAGACCAGTGGGAGCCCGAGATGTGGGGCAAGCCCCTGCGCAAGGTCGGAAGCGAAGGCCTCTACTACTGCGCCACCCAGATCCCTGAAGCCGACTACAAGATCATCCCCGGGGTTGCGGGCTGGGAGTTCATCGATCCGGGGCGATCGTTTGCCTCTGAAAAGGAACAGGCCCGGATCATGCTGCAAAATGCCGTCATCCATGCGGCCCATCACCCCAGATTCGAGGGCAGCACTCCCAGAATGGCCTTTATCGAGGAAGGACCCTACGCCATCCCCATGCAGGAGAGCTGATTGCGAATACTGTTCCGGCCTGCGTCAACCACGGCTAAGGGCCGAACTGATCCAGTCGTCCTTTCTATCCCTGACCTGGGTCAGAAAGTCCTGGAAATCCTCTTCTTCCAGGAGCCCCAGGTCCCGGAGAAAGGCGGCGAACTTCTTGAGTCCCGGGACGATGGCCTGGATCCGCTGCCTGGAGGTCCACCGTCCCTGGGTCGGCAGCCACTGCCCAAAGAAGTCATCGGCCTGGAACAGCCCCTCCTCCGGGGTCATTGACTCCTGCTCCATGAGGAACCCGAACAGGAAGGCCTCCACACTTTCCCAGTGGCGCTGCACCGTGGACCCGGCGAAGCCCT
>JAIPER010000017.1 GCA_021737115.1 Desulfohalobiaceae bacterium | reverse complement strand
GTGGAATCCGGCAAACCGGCTTCAGCTACCAATTCCGACAAAAGGGAAACGAAGCCGTCGAGATGCTTTCCTCCTGTAACTGCTCCCCGTGTTCCATAATCCTTCATCCCGGAAGCGGTGCCTTGATTCTTTTGCTGACTGGCTCTGATTTTCCAGAAATGTTGAACTGCTTTGGCTACCCTGTTCCTGAAATCAACCATTATTCCTCTTTTGTTTCAGTTTGGACGTGACTTTGGCCTGGGGTGAAAAAAGAGAACTTGTGGTATATCTGATCCTTTCTTCGGCGATTTTGAAATAGTGTGGGTCTATTTCAACCCCTATTGAATTTCTTCCCCATTTGGCAGCGGAAACAGAAGTTGTGCCGGTCCCCATGAAGGGATCTAAAACAGTATCTCCGACAAAGCTAAACATTCTGACGAGGCGCTCTGCGATTTCTTCAGGATATGGTGCAGGATGATTCTTGGTTGAAGCTCCGGTTATGCCTGACCAAATGGACTGGAACCATCGTTTATGGTTTTCTTCTGAAATAATGGAGAGCATCCGTGTCGCAACTGTTGGATTCCGGTAGCCTCCAGGCTTCCGCTCCATGAGAATAAATTCGATGTCGTTTTTGATGACAGCATTCGGCTCATAGGGCTTGCCGAGAAATCCCCCGCCATTTCCCGATGCCTCGAACACGGCATTTGAAATCTTGTACCAGATGATAGGGGCGAGATTATCGTAGCCGATCTTCCGGCAATGCTCCTGTATGGAGGAGTGCAATGGGATAACCGTATGCCTTCCCTTGTTTTTCCGTCTGGAAAGGCAGACATCCCCCACCACGCAAACCAGCCTTCCGCCCGGCACCAGGACCCGGTAGCAGTGCTCCCAGACCCTATCCACTTCCATCAGGAACTGCTCATAGTCTTCAACATCACCCAGTTGGCCCTCATAATCGCGGTATCTTTTCAAGGTCCAATAGGGCGGGGAGGTGACTATCAAATGAACCGACTTATCCGGAAGAAAGGACAAATTGCGGGCGTCAGCCTGGTATAAATTGTGCTGGGTGGGTACCTGGCGGATTGCTGCTTCGATTTGCTTAAGTAGCTTTTGATCTTTTGCCAATCGCGGGATATCCGTCTGCGGGTTTTTGAGCTCAGCAACCCAATCAGGCAGATATATTGAGTTATCTTGATTTCCGTTTATTAGCATATGATTATTGCTATTATGTATTCCTGTCAATTTTCTGGTATTTTCCAATATACGTATTTTCAGTATCGCCCTTCGATCCCTATTCTACAGCGCATAATTCTTGAAAGCAAATTTGGATCTCTTGTTTCGTCATGACCGGAAAGTTATGCACTTCATTGAAGTGTTTTAGCTTCCCCTTCTCTTTTTCATACCAACTGACATATTTGAAATGCGCATGGATCCTATTGATCTCACAGTCTTCCGCCAATCTTCCGCCGGTGATCTGGCTTAACAGATCAAAGAGGTCTGCCGATTCTTCTTCATCCAAATAGCCGTCAGCTAGATACTCCTGAATCCTGGTTCGAAAGTTTAGGTTTGTACATGCCAATGAAATTAAAGAATAGCCGTAGGCTTGCTGAAGAGAACGCTTGGGTCAAATGCCTCGTGGAGCGGCCATATGAACGAGGTCAGGTGGACTCGGTGTTCGCCTCGGTTGTTCTTGGTCCGATCAGCTTGGATTCGTGTACCGATAACACACCCGTTGGCTGAAGGGATCAGGTATGCACTCAGGATGGTAGTGTGAGCTAATGAACTCGGGGCCAAGGTTTTGTTCGAGATGAATCGCAAAATCAATCCCGCCAACTTCCCCAGTGTTGTGCGCGATGGAGTAGGCCCAAGCTTGCAAAGCGACCTCGCCAAGCGTCGTCAACTCGTCGTCGGTGAAGTGTTCAACTGGCATGTCTACGGCGAAGACAGTGGGAACCCCTCGCCTCCGCAGGCTTGGCTTAACCGATCGGCCAATCTGCCGCTCGATACAAGCTGCAAGTGACTGGACGTACTCACTCCCATAGATGAGGTAGTTTCCGCAGTTATCTATGAGGTACCGGTCATCGAGCCCGAAGTAGATGAAACCGTTACGTCTGTAGCTCCCTGCCATCTCCTCAATGGCCGCCTCCACGTGTGCTGCTGTGATCTCTGGGAACTCTGGATTGCCAATGAAGGCCGCCCGGAAATCATCATTGGCCTTACTCGAATCGAGAACCAATAGGCCGCTGTCGTAGTAGCTCTGAATGTCCGCCGGGCGGCAGCAATGGAACATCCTGATCAAAAGGAAGACACCTCGTAGATGAGTTGCGAGCCGTCGTTGAAGTTTATCGTAGTCCCCAATCTCAGAGTAGACCTCACGGAAACAAATCACATCATCTATGTACCTGAACCGCGCAGGATCCTGCTCAATCGCCTGAACCAGATTTTCCCGGTTGTTGGACGGGACTATACTCGTCATCGATTCCCCCCAACGAGAGACTGCTTTCCAGATGAATGTGCTGTCTTCCTGCATAGGATCTTCCATTTGTGTTGGCGAATGCCGAGCTCAGCAGCAGCCAGGGCAGCCGCCTACTTTGTAAAATATGATTAATTTCAGGCTACTTCGTCCTGTCAAGATTACCACGGCCCTGGCTGTCTGCTGCAGCGTCATGTTCGCAAGGAGGCTATCCCAAAAATAATCACCTATACCGGGTTCTCTCTGATCGTAGAAGGCTTTTCCATCATTCAGATCATCAGAGACCTCCTTCAGGACGATGACTTCTTTAACCATCATGACTTACGGCTTGCCCTCAGCTTTTCAAGAGAGATGAATTCTGCCTTACCAGTTTCTATCTTTCTTTTTCTCTCCTCCAGGATGTCCCGATGCCAGTCAGGGGATTCTATTTCGAACTCTTCATCAATGAGAGAATCCTAAATCGCCTTCATGGCTTGAAGACGTTCAATTCTACTCATTTTCTCAATCAGTGCAGGCCTTGAATCTTAAGGTGTACTGCCTGATATCCGAGGCTTTGCAGGAGATGAATCACCTTTGGGGAGATACCCATGTCTGCGATGAACTTCATGCAGAGATCTCAATTGGGTGTACCCTCTCTTCGGAAAGCCAAGCCGCATATTGGAGTGCCTGGCGGATATCATCCTTCTCCAAGTAGGGGTAGGCCTCGATGATTTCCTCGGGAGTCATGCCGTTGGCGACCAAGTTCAAGACAAGGGAAACCGTAACACGCATGCCCCTGATACAGGCCTTGCCACCCATTACATTGGAATCAAACGAAATCCTATCAAACGATGGCATTCAATTCTCCTTCGAGTTGATGGTTTTACCTCTTTCATGATCGGCAACATACCCTCCATGGTACCGCAATTTCAGTGCCTTGTTGGACGAAGCCGCTACGCTTTATATGTAACGCCTCATATCGAGAGCACCATGAAAGACGCCCAGGATTCAACCACGTCTGGATCCCGAAACAAATATGCGATACGGTAGTGGCCATATAAGAAGACCCGAATATCACCTTCCGGCTCCTTACGATAGTGGTACCCAATCTCTGGGAAACCAGACAGAATCTGCACTTTGTCGTATATTCCCTCTACAACCCGCCCCGCGGCTTCTGGGTTATCTTTGGCAATGTATTTGTGGATATCTTCAAGCCATATTGCGGCTTCTTCTGTCCATCTTATTTCTGCCATAGCCGAATTCGCTTTCCCATTTCCTCATTCGAAATTACGCGCCCTTCACGAACGTCTTTGAGACCCCGCTCAACCATTTCTGAAAACGCTAGTTCCCGGACAATTTCCTCATAGGTGGCATCATCGGGTTGGTTATCAATGATCTCTTTTGTTCTTTCTTTAGTCGTCATGTTTTTGTCTCTCCTTTTATTGCCCAACAAGGTATTGAAGGGACGAATTCGTCCCGCCAATACCGAAAAATGAGTGTTATTGATAAAAGCAAAAAGCATACCAAAATCATTTATAAAAATCGGTTGTCCAAACAGTGAAGTCATAACGTGCCACGACCTGTGATAGTCCAATCAATTTAATACGTTGAACCATTCATATGATATTCTGGTATCTACTATGCAGAAGATGCAGTTTGATGTCAATTGGGGGTAAACCCATGACTTAATTCCAAACTTCATAATTCGACCTGATTACAGTGCCTTGATCCAGTCGAGATCAGGCTGTTGCTTTTTGGTATTGGAAACACGTATACTGTTATACCGATTTGGGCTTACCATCACGTAATTCTGCGGTCGTCACGTCGGCAGCCTGGTCCATCTGAGCCGTACCGTAGCCACTCTCGAATGTCTTGACCACATCGACTGGTATATTGATTGACCAGCCTCCGCAAGCCGAGAGGAGAATAAGCATTGAAAGAATCAGAAATTTTCCCATTTATAAATTGACTGCAACGGGTATAATAAGCCGGTTTTTTTGCTGAAATATTGACATAACCCATGTTCAGGCCACTGGCCCCGGAAGCAATGAATCGTTTCTCGACAAGCAGGACGTCGACTTTCGCCCGGCTCAGATAGTAAGCGATAGCCAGACCCCGAACACCGCCCCGAATGATCACGACATCTGCTGATTGCCGCTTTATCATAATGGAACTATCTTTTGGTTCGTGCAGCCGGATTCTGGGCCGATCTCTTGGATAATCAACCACAACATTTTTTATATTTTCTCCCGCTTCCGCACGGACAAGGATCGTTTCTCCCAACTTTTATCGTTTCCACCGGAGTTCCAAAGGGGCTGTTCTTCTTTTTGCAGTGAGCATAAACAGCTTTGAGCTTCAGGTGACGTTTACGCAATAGGCCATACAAATCAGGAACTTGATTTACCATGGCCTTCCTGACCTTTTCAAATGAAAATACAGAGCCCTGGCCCTTCAATGGCTCCCATTTTTTCGTGGCATAGCGTAATGATAATAAGCAGAGAGGTTTCGTTTTAGCAGCAGATGTTTCCACAGGAAGGATAGTCAATGAGGTATCAGTACATGGGCATTTTGGCAGCAGACAATACTGATCAAGAACAAAATAGTTCTGTCCATCAATTGATACAATAATTTGGTCACCATATGGCAATACATCATTATAGGCATACATTAGACCTTCAGTCTCCACTTTCAAATAATCAAAATGGGCATCAATACTGTCAATTGGTGCCTTCTCGCTGATTAAGTTTTTATACGAAAAAAATTCTTTATATAAAAATTGATAATCATCATTTTCCAATGCATTAAAAAAATACTCTTCTAATTCTAATTCATCCTTTGATTTTTGTTTTTCTGGGTTGATAATCACTTTTTTCTCTTGAACATCAACATTAATTTGAGGAATAGATTTATTTTCATTGCTCTTACTATCATTTTGATCATGAAAAAAGTTTATGTACAAATTTCCACATGTACACATTGGATTATCGCATGCCAGAAATGTACACTGATATTTTTCCGTTGTATCGTCTTTTTGGATTGTTACACTTGTTTTTTTTGTCTTGCTGTCAACTTCAAAAAGCATTATAATCTCCTGAAATTGAAAAAAATTAAATCGCTTTTATCCAAAATAGAACAGATAGCGTGTTGTTGGAACGTTTCTTACATTACAGAGGAAATAGGGCGTATTAATTTTGAAGGATACTACGCATTAATAAAGTAATTCCGCAGAAATACGCCGTTGTTGTGCTTAAATACAGCAAGAAGCCATATTTGGCAAGTCCCGGCATTTTTGCAGCAAGCCACCTGGAGGTGAAGCCTGCAAGTGAGAAAGAGGCGGTGAATATAGCTATTAAAATGATCCAGTCCGTTTCCTGCAGTGCACCTTCGTCCATACTGTCTGTCTCCTGGTAATAAAAGGTTTGTTAGCCAAAAGTCAGGTGGCTCCCGGTTGGCTCCCGGGTCTGACCTACGCAAACTATTCATATTTCAGGAAAACAATGCCATGGAAGCCTGCTTTCAGTGCTCATCTGCTACTACTTTGCCATAGTTCATCCATGGCAATTATGACAAGTTCACAGGTGAGCAGATTGTCCCGCGCCAGCTCGAAGACTCGCTTGAGCCACTGAGTTCGCCGAGAAATGCAGATTGAGGAAAGAGTTTTTTTCTTTTTGCCCGGGCGGGAGGAATCTCAGTGAAATCCTGGCAAACAGGACATTTCGTGTATTTCAGGACAGAGAACTCCCGGGAAAAAACCGCATCCCTTCGGCGAACACTCTGATATTTGCCCGAAGGGCTGAGCCCTTTTGGCCGTGTCATGCCTTTCTCCGACACGGTAGTTTTTCCTTCTGACGTCTCTTACTCATATGAAACTTGATCTTTCTTTGTCCGTCACTCCGGCGGAGGCCGGGGTCCAACTCTTATTTTTTCAGTCTGGATTCCGGCTCCCGGATCGTGGTCCGGGATGACGTTCTTTTACCGGAATGACGGAGAAGGTGACTCAAAGTTTCTTTTTTTGATCAAACTGGGCGTCTGCGGCCAGAGGCAGGGCGCATATGAAACTTCGCGTGTTTTCAAAAAGCAAGCCTGCTTAAGATAAGGGATTCTTCGCTCGCGGACTCGCTCAGAATGACAGAGAGCGGAGAGCTTTGCGAACCCCATCGTACTGAAGTTTCTACCTCGATCAAACTGGTGGCTGCGGGCTTCAACCCAACTACACAACAGCCCTACCATATTCTTAAATATATTAATTAATTATATGTCAGCACTGCCAGAGGCAGGGCTGACGTCCGATCACTGATCTCTGGAATTTCCCCATCTGTACTCTCTGAAAGCTCTGTGACTCAAGCGAAGCGGGCGCGGACCAAATTTCTTCCATCTTTTTGTTTATCTTTAGCACATCAAAAGTAAAGCAAAGTATCCGCGGAGGACTACCCTGTTTTCAGTCCCCGATGAAATCCTGCATAAGCAGGTTCGCCTCCGGCTCAATTTCATGGGGCAAGCCATAGACCAACCATTTTAGCCCCAAAATGGGGGTTGAACAGCAATCGGTTCCTGGAGTATACATGCAGTTCCAGAGGAATTCTCCTTGATGCTGCGGTATGTGGCCCTGATTCCAAGCCGTTTCTTCACCGCCTCAGCGAACTGAAGACAGCCAACTTCCAATACTTCTGTCCATGCCTTTTCCGGAACTGTCTTGTCTTGAACGAAATCATCGAGTCAGTGTGGATAACTTTCGATCAACAGACTTTCCGAAATATCAAGTAATTGCTTCAGGCGCACCCTGGCTAAAACACGATAGCGCCGAGGAGGATTTACTATTTCATGGTAGTCGTTGTGCTGCCATACCTCTGTATGTTTAACGACCCCAGCCCGCCAGTGAAATACTGCCGGAGGCAGGGTCGCTTTGCGACATTTCACCGGGTGAAAAACAATATAAACCATGCAGCAAATCAAGTGTTCATCGGTATCCACTGCCGTGGCGTGATAGCGGCCTTCCCAAAAGGCTCCATTCCGGTTTTTACGACGATTGTAAGCCTGGGCTGTACGTCCGACCTCAAGCCGCAAGGAACGTGGAATAACTTCATGGTCCTCATTTCCATACACAAGTAAATGGATGTGCTTGGAACTGACGGAATGATTGAGTCTCAGTATCCACCGACACTTTATTCCCAGCCCGTTATTGGACATTTTCCAAGCTTCGGACATAGAATCTCAACAGCCTCACCCTTGTAAAACACAATAGTATGTTTATCATCTTCTGAGTCTCCTAAACGGACTCGTTTTTTCTTGCTCATCTTTTCCATCTCTCGAACAGTATTTTCGAAGAAATACGATTCATGTCCACAGTCGCACCGATAGGATGAGGGGATAATTTCTATTGCCATTTTTTTCAGTATATTGTTAAGTTACGATAAAGCTGCAGCTCAGGCGCGGCGGGTGCCGCCGTCGGTTGCAACCGATTGATTAGGTATTGATTCTTCTTTGCGTGCTTTTTCGAGTACTTCAATATCCTTCAATCAGTGCAGGCCTTGAATCTTAAGGTGTACTGCCTGATATCCGAGGCTTTGCAGGAGATGAATCACCTTTGGGGAGATACCCATGTCTGCGATGAACTTCATGCAGAGAACTCAATTGGGTGTAGCCTCTCTTCGGAAAGCCAAGCCGTATATTGGAGTGCCTGGCGGAATGCAGTTAAAGTCTCTTGAAGTTTGATCGGCTGCGTTATCACTGAGTGGAATCAGGTAATTATTCGGGACCAGATAAGCATCTATTGTGAAACCCGCATAGCATTTTGAGCTTCATGCGGCAATTGGATAAGGACAAAATAGGATTGCGGGTACAAATAATCTTCCCCGGATTCATCGACCACTCTGAAGTATCCTTCGCTTTCTGCCTCTTTATCAGGTATGACCAGATAGATCTTACGTATTTCAAGGTCATCAGAGTCTTTATTCTCTATACAAACCGCAAACTTGTTTTGTATTTCTTTTTTCATATCTTTAGTCCAAAAACTTTGATTTTCATTTTCTTTTTGCCTATACCATGGGCTTCACACCAGTGGATTTCTGCTATACGGATGCTGCCGCTCTGGAGTTTAACTTTGGCATGCCCTTTCAATTTTCGCCATCTTCCATGTCCATACTGCTTTTGAATCCGCATAATGTCCCTTATCTTTCCTCCGAAAGAATCAAAAATTTTCCCATTATCTATTTTTGCGTTATTTCAATATCCTCAAAAAAAGATTCCAGCCACCACATTCCGAATTCTTCCAGGGTAGCAACCATAAATCCAATCCAGAACTCATCACAGGGGCCGCCAAAGATTTTTTCGCAGAGAAGCGACGAAAGGCCAACAATACCATCGTCACCATGCTTTTTAGCTTTAGACGCGGCAACCGTGAATTCGTTCAAGAGCAATACCTGATCATCGCTTTCATGCATCAGGTTTTCATGAATAGAAAGCCTCACAGCTTCGGCTGCATCTTGATCAAGGACTTGATCAAGATCGATGAAATGCACAATAACCACAGCAGCATATACTTCCTCCCATGCTTCTTCCAGTTGGTACTGTTTTTTATCGACTTTTGCCGCCTGGGCAAATTTTCCTGCCAGTTCAGGCCATTTACGTTGCACATAAAGCTTGATGGTTCCCAGATAGAGGGGGCCAATTTTGGAAGGATGTATCTGTTTGGTCATATCTCAATTCTCGATTCAATTTATTACATGTAGGTTGGTTTAAGGTTATGACTCTGACTGCCTGTATTTTTTTAAAATTATAGCTATAAGCTTGTTCTGTCAGCTGTATATCTTATTCATCCAAGGCCCGACCCAAGGTGATCAACGGGTAGTCATGGGGTTTTTCTTTGCTCTAAACCATATCCTCCCTATCCAGAAAGCGGAAGTTGATGGCCTCGGCCAAATGGCGGACCTCGATGCGCTCCGCCTCCTCCAGGTCGGCGATGGTCCTGGCGATGCGCAGGACCCGGGTGTAGGCCCGGGCCGAGAGGCCTAACTTGTGCACCGCCTGCTCCAGAAAGTCGTGTTCGGCATCGGTCAGGGCGCAGGACCTCTGGAGTTCTTTTCCGGAGAGTTCGCTGTTGTTGCGGGTGTTGCTCTCCTGGTAGCGCTTGGCCTGCAGGCTGCTGGCCGCGTCGACATTCTGCCGCATGGTCTGCGAATCCATGGTGCTTTTCGCCTTTTTCAAATCCTTGTAGGGAACCGCCGGGACTTCGACCTGGAGGTCGATGCGGTCCAGGAGCGGTCCGGACAGACGGGAGCGGTAGCGCTGGATCTGCCTGGGGGTGCAGGTGCAGGGATGGTGTTCGTCGGTCCAGTAGCCGCAGGGGCAGGGGTTCATGGCCGCGACCAGCATGCAGTTGGCCGGGTAGCTCAGGGAGACGGCGGCCCGGGAAATGTTGACCGTCCCCTCTTCCAGGGGCTGGCGCAAGACCTCCAGGACCTGCTTCTTGAATTCCGGGAGTTCGTCCAGGAAGAGGACACCGCGGTGGGCCAGGGAGACTTCTCCGGGACGCGGGTACTGCCCCCCGCCGATGAGCCCGGCGTCGGAAATCGTGTGGTGGGGGGAACGAAAGGGGCGTTCCGTGATCAGGGACTGGTCCGGGTCCAGCTTGCCGGCCACGCTGTAAATCTTGGTCACCTCCAGGGCTTCCTGGAACTTGAGCAGGGGCAGGACCGAGGGGATGCGTTTGGCGAGCATGGTCTTGCCGCTGCCCGGCGGCCCCATGAACAGGAGATTGTGACCCCCGGCCGCGGCGATCTCTATGGCCCTCTTGGCGTGCTCCTGGCCCTTGACCTCATTGAAGTCCAGGTGATGAACCGCCCGGTTCGACCAGATGGCGTCCAGGTCGTGGACACAGGGCTGGATGCGGTGTTCTCCGAGCAAAAAGAGGGCCGCTTCCCGCAGGGTCCGGGCCGGATAGACCGAGATCTCCTTGACGACCGCTGCTTCGGCGCTGTTGGCCACAGGCACGATGAGGCCGTGCACCCCTTCGGCCTTGGCTTTGAGGGCCATGGGCAGGATCCCGGATATGGGTTTCAGGGCGCCGTTTAAGGAGAGTTCTCCAGCCAGATAGTAGCCCTGGAGGCAGGATTGAGGCAGGATTTCGGCCGCTGCCAGAAGGCAAAGGGCCAGGGGCAGATCGTAGCTGCTCCCCTCTTTGCGGATGTCGGCCGGGGCCAGATTGACGGTGATCCTGGACGGGGGCAGTTTGAAGCCGCTGTTTTTCAAGGCGGTGAAGACCCGCTCCTTGCTTTCCTTGACCGCCCCTTCGGCCAGCCCGACCATGGTGAAGGCCGGAAGGCCCGACCGGGAAAGATCGGCCTCCAGGTAGACCGGATAGGCGTCTATGCCCAGAAGCGCGGTGGTCACGACCGTGGCCAGCATAGGTCTAGGGCTCCTTATACCAGAAGTTAGCGTAAATTGCGGTTTTTATCTGCCTTCATTGAAATCTGATAAAGTTCATGCAGATAGGAGCTTCTTTTTGGCCCAACTTCTGGTATCTGCCTGATAAAATAAATGAAAATGTGATTTTACACGAAGCTACTCTGATCCATGTTTATTGGAGGTATAACTTGTGTAACTATTTAAAGTATAACTACTCGCCGACATAGTCTCCAATACGGGTCCAGCGTATCTCCGTGAGCCCCTTCCAGGACCAGTAGATCCTCCAGGCCTTGCCCACAACGTCCTTTTCGTCCACATAGCCCCAGAACCTTGAATCGTAGGATTCATCGCGATTGTCGCCCATGACGAAGTACTTGTCCTCGGGCACTTGAATCCGGCCCAGGTTGTCCCTGAGCACAGGGGCGTAACTATGGGGAGGCCATTGCTGCATGGGGAAGTCGTTGTCATTGATGTGGTTGCTGGTGTGCCGGGCATAGGGCTCGGTCAATTTCTTTCCATTGCGCCAGACCTGCTTGTCGCGGATTTCTATGGTATCGCCGGGGGTGCCGATGACCCTTTTGATAAAATCCTTGGATGGGTCCTCGGGGTACTTGAAGACGATGATGTCCTGCACTTCCGGCTCTGAGACAGGGATAACGGTTTTGTTCACAAAGGGCAGCTTGACTCCGTAGAGGAACTTGTTGACCAGGAGATGGTCTCCTATCTGCAGGGTTTCCAGCATGGAGCCCGAAGGGATCTTGAAGGCCTGGACCACGAAGCTCCGGATAAAGAAGGCCAGGATAAGAGCGATCAGCAGGGCCTCTGCGTATTCCTTGAATGTCTTTTTCCAGTCTGAACTCATGGTGATCCTTTTATACTGATCCGGTCCCGGTTCTAGGCTAATGGTTTCCTTGCTGCTTCGACTTCAGGCCTTGCTTTCGCAACCAGTCCGGCTGGATCAGTATGTATGGTTGAATAGTGAACAAGGTTGCTTCGAGTAGTGCGCCATTTCTGAATCAGAGCCGCTGCAGTCCACAGATGAGGTTTTTTGTTTCAAACAGATACCAACTGCTCTATTTTTCGGACTGCAGGGCGGCCAGGAAGGCCTCCTGGGGGATCTCGATGTTGCCCATCTTTTTCATCCTCCGTTTGCCCTCTTTCTGTTTCTCCAGGAGCTTCCGCTTCCGGGTGATGTCTCCTCCGTAGCATTTTGCAGTCACGTTCTTGCGAAGCGGGGGGGTACGCTCCTTGGCTATGACCTTGTTGCCGATGCAGGCCTGGACGATGACCTCGAAGAGCTGTCTGGGGATGGCCCGCTTCAGTTTGAGGGCCAGTTCACGGCCGAGGCGGTAGGCGTTTTCCCGGTGGACGATCATGGACATGGCGTCCACAGGCTCGTCGTTTATCTTGATTTCCAGCTTGGCCAGGTGGGCCGGGAAATATCCGATCAATTCGTAGTCCATGGAGGCATAGCCCCGGCTGAGGGATTTCAGTTTGTCAAAGAAGTCGTAGACGATCTCCGCAAAGGGCATTTCATAGGTGATGATCACCCTGGACGAGGTCAGGTAGCGGATGTCTTTCTGGGTGCCCCGTTTTTCTTCGCAGAGCTTGAGGACCTTGCCCACGTACTCGTTGGGCACGTGGATCTCCATGCGCACATAGGGTTCGCTGATTTCCCTGGATTCTCCCGGGGGCATCAGGCTGGGATTGTCCAGGGCCTGCAGGGTCCCGTCGGGTTTTTTCAGCTGATAGATCACCGAAGGCGCGGTGGCGATCAGTTCCGCCTGAAACTCCCTCTCCAGCCGCTCCTGGATGATGTCCATGTGCAGCAGGCCCAAAAAGCCGCAGCGAAAACCAAAACCCAGGGCATGAGAGGTCTCGGGCTCGAAGGTGAAGGCCGTGTCGTTGAGCTGGAGCCTCTCCAGGGCCTTCTTCAGGGGGTCGTATTTGGCCGGCTCAGTGGGATACAGGCCGCAGAAAACCATGGGATGGATCTTTTTGAATCCCGGGCAGGGCTCGGCAACGGGATTGGCGGCAGCAGTAATGGTGTCGCCGACTCTGGCCTCTTTGAGATCCTTGATGTTGGCAAACAGGTAGCCGACCTCGCCGGGCCCGATCCACTCCCTGTAGGTGGGATCAGGCGCAAAAACCCCCAGGCTGTTGACCTCGAAGACTTTTTCGCTGTAAAACATCTGGATCTGCTGCCCTTTTTCGATAAATCCCTCATAGACCCGGAAGAGGACGACCACACCCTGGTAGGGATCGTACCAGGCGTCGAAAATAAGGGCCTTCAGGGGATTGTCCGGTTCATAGGCAGGAGGGGGGATGTCCCGGACTATTCGCTCCAGGAGTTCCGGGACGTTATGCCCGGTCTTGGCGCTGATTTTGAGCATGTTGGAGCAGTCGAGGCCGATGGCCTCCTCTATCTCCAGGATTACCCGTTCCGGCTCGGCCCCCGGGAGATCGGTCTTATTCAGGACCGGAATGATTTCAAGATCATGATCCAGGGCCAGGAAGACATTGGCCAGGGTCTGGGCCTCCACACCCTGGGAGGCATCCACCAGGAGGATGGCTCCTTCACAGGCCCCGAGGCTTCTGGAGACTTCATAGTTGAAGTCGACGTGGCCCGGGGTGTCGATCAGATTCAGGATGTATTCCCGGCCGTCCTTTCCCTGGTAAGGGATGCGCACGGTCTGGGATTTAATGGTGATCCCCCGCTCCCGTTCCAGGTCCATCCTGTCAAGGAACTGGTCCCGTTTGTCCCGGTCCGAGATCAGTCCGGTCATTTCCATGATCCTGTCGGCCAGGGTGGATTTGCCGTGATCGATGTGGGCGATGATGCTGAAGTTGCGGATTGATTTTTTTTCACGGGCCATTGTGTTTCTGCCGAGGATCGTGGTTCGGGTTTAAAGAGGCAAAATCCTATCCTATTTTCATTGTCCTGTCTAATATCCAGTTTGTCCCCCGGGGCAATAGCCGGGGGGACAAACTGGATTTGAGTTGTGCTCCAGGCTGAAATAGGGTAATACTCTTGCCCGTGACACGGAATTGGAAATCAAGTCGGGCACTGATCCCCGTTGAACAGGCCTCTAGTCCGGGATGAGAAAATGAGGACGGATTCTCCCCTGGGAATTATTGCCGGTGAAGGCAGCTTCCCCTATCTGGTGGCTGACGGGGCCGGGAAACAAAAACGCAAAACCGTGGCGGTAGGCTTCAAAGGGCACACAGACCCCGGTCTTGTCTCCAAGGTCGACGCCTTCACCTGGCTTCGAATCGGACAACTCGGCAAGCTGCTCTCCTTTTTCAAGAGTCACGGCACCCTGGAGATCGTTTTTGCCGGGGCCATCAACAAGCCCAAGACCCTGGGAATCCGTCCCGATCTGAAGGCGGCCCGGTTTTTGTTTCAAAACCGGAGCAGGAATGACAACGCCCTGCTCAGCGCTTTGATCAGACTCCTGGAGAAAGAGGGCTTCACGGTGGTCTCTCCAAGCAGCTTTGCCTCCGGGCTCAGAATGTCGGCCGGGGTGTTGACGAAGCGCAAACCGACCGAGCAGGAACGTTTGGATATTCATTTTGGCTGGCCCCTGGTGAAGCAGCTCGGAAGCCTTGATATCGGACAGTGCCTTGTCGTTCGTCAGGGCATGGTCGTGGCCGTGGAAGCCATGGAAGGGACGAACAGCACCATCCTCCGGGCCGGAGAACTGGCCGGAAAAGGGTGTGTGGTGCTCAAGGCCTTCAAGCCCGGGCAGGAAGAACATGTCGACCAGCCGTCGATTGGTCCGGAGACCGTCAGGACCATGATCAGGGCCAGGGCCTCCTGTCTGGCGGTCGAGACCGGCAAGAGCCTTTTTTTCGACCGTGCGCAGGCCCTAACTCTGGCTGACGGGGCGAATATCTGTATTCTTGGCTGTGACCGGGACGGCGGATTCCAGGTCGGGTCCTGATCATTTCTTGGTTGACAATTCCCGGGGTCTCGAATTAGATTTTTGCTTGTCATGACCGGAGGCAGCGGTTGCCGGCCAAAGCCTGGTTTCGACGCAAGGGAAAATCTGCACAGTCCGCATTGCAGGGACAGATCCGGACGTCGTGGCAGCGTTTTGACACTTAAGCGTAAGTCTTTAAAATAATCCAAACATTGGAATATGGGAAAGTGCTCTGCAGGTCTGTACAGAAGAGTCTTTTTCAATAGAGAGTAGGTATGGGAAAAATCATTGATACCCTTTTGGGGTATTTTTCCAGCGACTTGGCAATAGATCTGGGCACGGCCAACACCTGCGTCTACGTCAAAGGCAGGGGCGTGGTCATGAACGAGCCTTCGGTGGTGGCGGTCAAGAAGGACAGAAAAGGGATGAACCGGGTCCTGGCTGTCGGCAATGAAGCCAAACGCATGCTGGGAAGGACTCCGGGCAACATCGTGGCCATCAGGCCGATGAAGGATGGGGTCATCGCCGATTTTGAGGTGACTGAATCGATGTTGCGCTACTTTATCACCCAGGTTCATAACAGCAGGCGGCTGGTTCGGCCCAGGATCATCATCTGCGTCCCGACCGGGATTACCCAGGTGGAAAAAAGGGCTGTCAAGGAGTCGGCCCAAAGCGCCGGAGCCAGAGAGGTCTATCTGATAGAAGAGCCGATGGCTGCGGCCATTGGGGCCAACCTGCCCATCACCGAACCGACCTCGAACATGATTGTCGACATCGGCGGCGGCACCACGGAAGTGGCGGTCATTTCTCTGGCCGGAATCGTCTATTGCCAGTCGGTCCGCGTTGGCGGGGACAAGATGGATGAGTCGATCATGCATTACATCAAGCGGAAATACAATCTGGCCATCGGCCTGGGCAATGCGGAAATCATCAAGCACGAGATCGGTTCAGCCTACCCCGGAGATCATGATCAGGATGAGTATGAAGTCAAAGGCAGGGATCTGGTCAGCGGCATTCCGAAATATTTGAAGATCACCTCCGGGGAGATCCGGGAGGCGATTGCCGAAGAAGTGGAGTCCATTGTGCACGCGGTCCATATCGCTCTGGAACAGACTCCGCCTGAACTGGCGGCGGATGTGGTGGATCGGGGCATCGTCCTGTCCGGGGGCGGGTCTCTTTTAAAGGGTCTGGATCAACTCATCAAGGAAGAGACCTCCCTGCCCATTGTCCTGGTGGATGATCCCCTGTCTTCAGTGGTCATTGGTTCGGGGAAAGTTTTAGACAACCTGGATATTTTAAAAGATGTGACCATAGATTGATTTGTTTCGATTGAAATTTAAATATATTTTCTTTGCCTTCCTGCTCCCCGTATTCCTCTACCTCGGTCTTTATACCTGGAACTCGAGAACCGGCGCTCTGGATAGATTCGCGGCCTATACCGGCATGGAGTTCGCCGGGCTGGTCCTTGCCCCGGGCAAATGGATCACGGCCCGGACCAGGACCCTCTGGAACAGGTATTTTTTTCTGGTGGGAACCGTCGAGGAAAACGAACGCTTGCGGGAAAAAAACGACAGCTTGAAGTTGGAGGCGATCAAGCTCAGGGAAAAAGCCTCGGAGCTTGAACGGATCAAATCCCTGCTTCGATTTTCTCCGCCGGATGACTGGGACTATGAGGGGGCCCGGGTGATTGCCCGCCGCCTGGGGCCGAATGCAGCCCTGGGGACCATCTTCATCAACAAGGGCTTCAGGGACGGGGTGTATAAAGATCAACCCATCGTGACCCCTGATGGAGTAGTGGGCCGGGTTTACAAGGCAGCCCCCCACTACGCCTCGGTCCTGTTGCTGACAGATCCAAACAATCACATACCGGTCCTGGGGCAAAACAGCCGGACCAATGCCATAACCGAAGGTCAGGGACTGGACGAAGCGCTTCAGGTCAAGCATGTGCCTCGAAATGCATTGCTGTTTTCAAGGGAGTTGCTGGTCACATCCGGTTTGGCGGATGTCTACCCCAAGGGTCTGCCCGTGGCCAGGATCAAGAAGATCAAGCTCTTGGAACTGTCCCTGTTTAAAAAAGTCGTTTCCGAGCCCCTGGTCAATCCGGACAGGCTGGAAGAGGTCCTGATTCTCAAACGAAACGACCAATCGGATCCACTGCCTTTGACCTCCGATGAATTCAGGATCCTGGAATAAGCAAGGCCGGGGGCCTTTCGGTCGGTCGAACCGTTTACCCTTTTAAACGTCAAGAGATCCGCTCCAGGATTCAAGCGCCTATGCCTGTTTTCGTCTTCTGGCTTTTGTACACCGTCCTCTGTGTCTGGGCGCACAGTTTTTTCCCGGGACTGGATTGTTTCGCACCGGCCTTGATCGTCTGCCTCCATCTCAGGCGTTACCGGACCGCTTTCTGGCTCGGTTCGATCTGGCTTGTTATCAACGAAGGGACGGGATCCCTGGCCTTCGGCTCCTCCATTGTCTGGTATTGTGGGCTGATCCTCTTCTTTTTTCTCATCCAGCTCTTTCTGTCCTCACGGCACATCTATTTTGTGTTGACCCTGGCTCTCTTCGCCGGAGGCTGGCAGTTATTCCTTTACTCCTCCATGGTCCGTCTCCAGGAGTTGCAGGTCGCCCAGGAAACCATTCTGTCCGGCAGCCTGATGACGATGCTCTTTTTCCCGGTGGGCTGGATTCTGGTTCAGGGCATGACTGAACCGAGAGGAGGCAGGGCAAGTGTATAACGGCGAGCAATACCTGCCTTCCAAAGAACGGCTGCTGTTGCTGCAGGCAGCCATCCTCTTTCTGTTTACCCTTATTCTGTTTAGACTGTGGTTCTTTCAAATCTATAAGGGCCAGGAGAACCAGCAAAAGGCCAGGAACAACATAACCAGACAGGAACCGATTTACGCGCCCCGGGGGGTGATCAGAGACCGCAACGGAGTCCTGCTGGCGGATAACAACCCCTCCTACGGCCTGGCCCTGATTCGGGAGCAGTGCAAAGATATTTCAGGCCTGCTCTCCCAGGTCAGTCAATGGACCGGACGAAAGCTCTCAGACCTTCAGGAAACCTTTGCCAGAGGCAAAAACCACGTCAAGCCTTTCAACCCTCAGCTCTTGGTCCCGAATCTGGGCTTTCAGGAGCTGGCCAGGATAGAGACCCATATAATGGACTGGCCTGAACTGCAGATAGTGGCCCGACCCCTTCGGGGCTACCCCAAGGGAAAGGTCATGTCCCACATTCTGGGCTTTGTGGCCCAGGCCGACAAGCAGGAGCTAAGAGAAAATCCTGACCTGGATTTGGGGGACATGATCGGCAAGCAAGGGGTGGAAAAAGCCTATGAATCCAGGCTCCGAGGGCAAAAAGGACGGCTGCGCAAGGTCGTGAACGCCCAGGGCAAGAAACTCAAGGAAACGGTCATGGAACTGCCGGAGCCGGGGCGGAACCTCTTTTTGACCATAGATTTCGAACTCCAGGATTATGTCGGCCGGCTGATGGCGGACAAGGCCGGGGCGGCAGTGGTCATGTCTCCGGAAAACGGGGAAATCCTGGCCATGGTCAGTTCTCCGGACTATGACAACAACCTTTTTGTCCAGGGCGTTGAGGAGAAGGCCTGGGAGCGTCTGAGATCAGACCCCAAGCATCCCTTGCAGAACAGGGTCATCGGCAGTGCCTATCCTCCGGGTTCGGTCTTCAAGCTTCTGGTGACGGCCGCGGCCTTGAGTCAGGGGGGGATTTCGCCGGAAACAGAGGTCTATTGTCCGGGAAAATATCGGCTTGGCCGGGGCGTTTTTCGCTGTTGGAAAAAGTGGGGACATGGACGTCTGAATCTGTTCGAGGCCGTCAAACAGTCTTGCGACGTCTACTTCTATACCCTGGGTCATGAGCTCGGCGTTGATCTGATCAGTTCATATGCCAAGAGCAATGGTTTCGGGCGCACGACCGGCCTGGACCTGCCCGGGGAAAGCAAAGGCCTGGTCCCGGACCGGGAATGGAAGCTGAGACGGTTCGGACAAAAATGGCAGGGGGGCGAAACGGTCATCCTGGCCATCGGTCAGGGCTATATGCTGGTCACTCCTCTGCAGACGGCCAGGTTCGTCGGGGCCTTGGCCAACGGCGGAGACCTGCTTGAGCCAAAGCTCTCCCTGTATGAACCGGTTCGGAAACAGGGTAGCCTTCAACTTTCGGACAAAGATCGCCGATTTATCTTGCGGGCTATGGTCGCAACCGTGGAAGAACCCCACGGAACCGCCTCCAGCTTGAGAACACCCGGTGCCGTGGTCGGAGGGAAAACCGGAACGGCTCAGGTGGTGGGCATGACCGATGAAACCCGGGGAATGGAAGCGGAGGAAATGGAGTACAGGCTTAGGGACCATGCCTGGATGGCTTCCTTTGCCCAGAAAAACGGCCGGAAGTACGTGGTTGTGGTTCTGGTGGAGCACGGAGGCCACGGGGGATCAGCCGCGGGGCCGATTGTCAAGTCAATTTATGATTTTCTTTTTTGATAAGTATGTCTCCTTTTGATCGCCGTCTTCTCTCCAATCTGAATGTGAGCCTGCTCTTCCTGGTTCTGGTGCTCTTTGCATTAGGGGTCTTGAATCTCTATTCAGCAAGCTCACTCAAGCTGCAAACCGGGATCACCACGGTTTTTTTCTACAAAAAGCAGTTTGCCTGGGGAGGGCTGGGGCTTTTGGTGATGCTGGCCAGCATGACCTTCGACTACCGGCACTTGAAAAGCGTCTCCAAGCCCTTGTATCTGGTTTCTTTGGTGCTCCTGGTCTGGGTCCTGTGTTTTTCTCAGGAGATCTTTGGTGCCAAGCGGTGGATCAGCCTGGGGCTGTTCAACCTGCAGCCCACTGAAATAGCCAAGTTGAGCGTCTTGCTCATGGCCGGCCATGTGATTTCCCGTTTGCAGGGCAGGATCGACTGGGCGGATCTCTGGAAATTGCTACTGCTCGTCCTGGTCCCGTCCGGTCTCATCATCCTGCAGCCGGATCTGGGATCTGGGTTGAATCTTTTGCTGATCATGGCCAGTATGCTCCTGTACAAGGGGCTGGAGAAAAGGGTCTTCAGGACTCTGTTCATCGCCCTTCCCCTGACCCTTCCCTGGAGTTGGTTTTTCTTGAAAGGGTACCAGAAACAGAGGATTTTGACCTTCCTGCACCCGGAGCAGGATCCGTTGGGGGCCGGCTATAACATCATCCAGTCCAAGATAGCCATCGGTTCCGGGGGGGCCTGGGGGAAGGGTTTCCTGGAAGGGACCCAGAGTCAGTTTAAGTTTCTGCCTGAAAAGCACACCGATTTTGCCCTGGCCGTATTTGGGGAGGAGTGGGGGTTTTTCGGTTGTCTTGTCCTTCTGACCCTGTTTTGTCTCTTCTTGTATCAGATCCTGTGCGTGGTTGAAGACTCCAAGGACAGCTTCGGCCACTATCTGGTCTGCGGGATTTTCTTCTACTTTTTCTGGCAGATACTGATCAATATGAGCATGGTCCTGGGACTGATGCCCATCGTCGGGATTCCCCTGCCTTTTTTGAGCTACGGCGGCACCTCCACGGTGATCAATTTCTGCCTCCTGGGGCTGGTGCTGAATGTCTCCATGCGCCGATTCGTCTTCAGACAACTTTAATTATAGAAAACCCGAACAGAAACTCGTGTTTGGTCGTAAACTTGCCCAGATACAAGGAACAAAAAATTTTGAAACCGCAGTGTATTCCAATACATGAGGATTTCAAAATTTTGCAGTGACGAAGTAGATGGGTGAGTTTACGGCAAAACACTAAT
>JAIPER010000016.1 GCA_021737115.1 Desulfohalobiaceae bacterium | reverse complement strand
CTTGGGAACCAGATCTCAAAAAGGAAATCGCTGGGTGGAGCGTTTGCTTACTCTTCGCCAGACCTGCAGACTGCATAATAAATCCTCCTTTGAGGTCATGGTCGACGCGATGGAGTCGTATTTTAAAGAGCAAAAGCCTAATCTTGATTGGATCAAATCGCTGTAATCAGGGCACCCCCTGAACAATTACAACACAACGTCCTCAAACGAAATGCCTCGCTCCTGAATCAATTTTCGATTCTTCTCGGGATCCCAGCTTATGCCTTTCATGTCTCAGCGCAATCGCTCGCCTCTTCTATATTTCTGGGTCTGTATCAATTCAGCAGCTAAAAATTTAGAGCCTTCGTTCCATGAAATGAAATAATTCCGTATTCTTAAAATCTTGCACCACGATCAAGATATTCTGTGTATCAAATTACAAATGATCAATGTGGATGTCAATCAGGAGAAAATCTAAAAGTGTGATTGAAGGTCAGGTCGTTTCGCAACTGCACTATTCGTGCCAATGATACCAATAGTCCAGTAAATCTAATAAGTTGAACCATTCTACTGAAAGGCTTCAGTCTTCGCCTGCACCAAACATTTACTCAACCAGGCCATCTGTCAAGAATAGGTAACCATTCAAATCCAGTTCATGAGAAACTGAACTTATTAAGGAGAAGATGGACCTTCTGTAGGCCTGATCCCATATCCATTTCGCTGAACATCGCTTCAGCCTTTTTCAAATGTTCGAAGCCTTTGTCCGCATCTCCTGCTTCGAAAAACAATTCAGCCAGAAGTAAGACTCCCTCGGCATAGGCAGGCCTTGTCTCCAGTTCTTTGAGTATTTTCAGTCCATGAAGCAGAGATTCTTCCGCCTGTCTCGTATCAGTCATATCCATTTTCCCAAGAATCCTTCCGTGCTGGAGCCAGGCACATCCTTCACAATACCTCTCATGATTTTTCTGGCCGATTGCCAAAGCTTTTTCAGCTTCGATATCGGCTTCTGCCAACCTTCCCAATCCCAGATAAACGGAACAGGTAGCCAAATGTCCCATGGACAGGAAACCAGGCATCTCGGTTTTTGCCAGCATATTGAAAGCTTTTTCTGTGTATTGGAGAGCCGTGTTCAGTTGGCCAAGCATAAGGTATCCCATGGACAGGAGACTCCAAATAACTGGTAAAAGGATGTAGGCTCCTAATTTTTCATAATTCTTCGAGCTTCTCAGCAAGTATTTTATGGCCCTTTCCCCTTCTCCTTTGGGAACAAACTGACATCCTAACAGAAACTCCACATTGGCCAAGGTATACAAATTACCATCTTGTTCAGCAAGGTGGAGGGCTTGTCTACTGGCTTCTTCTCCTTGAGCAAATTCACCGATATAGGCCAGAGCGTGTCCATGCAGAGCGAGGAGGACAGGATAGAGATTCATTGTGATACCGAGGTATTCAAAATTTTCCGGCCACTTTTCAAGCAACACCAGGACCTTTGGAGCTGCTTTGACGATTTTTTTGAACTCGCCGGCATAATCGTAGGACCAGCACAGGTTGGCACCGGTTTGGATGATCAATTCGGCATTCTGAAGTTGTGTTGCAGCTTCAAAGGCCTTTTCCTGATACTGCATCCCCAAAACTGAATTTCCTTTTGCCGAATAGTAGGAACCCAGATGGCTTTGGAGAATGGTCAGGCTTTTCAAGTCCTGAAGCTCTCTGCAAAAATTCTCCCCATCCTGGAGTATCTGGAATGAATCATCAGGAAAAGCCTTGATCTTCATGGAAGGTGCCATCAAGCAGATGATATCAATACACCCCTGTTTCTTGTCTTCTGTCGCCTGCATTTTCTTGAGTATACCGAGTGCTTCCCGGTAAAATTGGAAAGCTTCAGCTGGGGCGTATTTCGTAACGGCTTTTTTGGCAGATGCCTTGAGGTAATGTAGGGCTTGTTCAGTTTTCTCACTCCGAGCATAATGATAGGCCAGCATCTCATAGAACTCTTCCAGCCTATCCGCATAGATAACTTCAATGGCCTTTCCGATATTGCCGTGGATTTCCCTGCGCCTTTTGGAGAGGAGGCTGTTGTAGGCCACCTCCTGGGTCAGGGCGTGCTTGAAGATGTACTCCAGTTCTGGAAAGAGGTTTTTTTCATAGATGAACTCAAGTCCCTGAAGGTTCAAAAGATGGCTTTTCAGCTCGTCCTGCATGCCGATAATGGTCTGCAGGATGCGGAAGGCGAACTCCCTGCCGATGACCGAGGCCACCTGCATGATCTTTTTCAAGCTCTCTTCCAGTCGGTCAATGCGGGCGGCGATGATACCCTGGACCGTTTCCGGTATCTGGAGTTCTGAGGCCTGGCTTGACAGGACATACTGATCTTCTTCCTTTTGAATGGAACCGTTCTCCAGAAGGGTATGGGTCAGCTCTTCCATGAACAGGGGATTCCCGGCTGCACGATTCAAAATGATATCTCTTAGTTCAGGCGCGGCTTGCCCCCCTTCAAGGATAACGCCGACCAGCTCGGCGCTGGATTGCAGGCTTAACTGATCGAGACCGATCCTGGTGAAATAGGATTTGTTGCCCCACTGATGTTTGTATTCCAAGCGATAGGCCAAAACGAGCATGATCCTGGCCCTGGCCATCCAGCCGATAATGTAATCCAGAAAGGCCTGGCTTGAACTGTCGATCCAATGCAGGTCTTCAATGACCAGGATCAGGGGCTTGTTTTTGGTCAGGCTGAAAAACAGATTCCGCAGGGCCTCAAAGATCCGTTCCTTTTTCTGTTTCGGTTCGAGTCGCCGGTAGGAATCTTCTTCTATTTTGAGTGACAGGAGATCCTGGAGTGGGGCAAGGGTTTCAGAAAGATTCCGGTCGAGCTGGAGCACCTGTTCGGTCACTCTTTTTCTGATCGGAACCTCCCGTTCTGCCTCGAAGATGCTGAAGTATGTCTTCAGGATATCCAGAATGGGCAGGTAAGGCATGGCGCTGCCGTAGTGGATGCAGCGCCCTTCAAGCCATGTGAATTCCTCTTGGGGCAGACCGTCTCTGAATTCAGCGACAAGCCTGGATTTCCCCACCCCGGCCTCCCCGACGATGCCCACCACCTGTCCGGCACCGTTTTTCACCTTGGCATAGGCCTCCATGAGGGAGATTAAAAAGTTTTCCCGACCCACGAATCGGGTCAGGCCCTTGGCCCTGGCTGCATCCAGTCTGGTCACTGCTTCGCCCGCCTTGAGAAGTTCAAAGGCTTCCTGCGGCTCCTTCTTGCCCTTGACCGTCAACTGCCCCAAATGTTTCAACTCGAAGAAATCTTTGACCCGCCTGGAGGTTTGTTCGGAAAGCAGGACGGTTCCGGGCCGGGCCAGATTCTCCATCCTGGCGGCCAGATTGGTGGTGTCGCCCACAGCGGTGTAATCCATGCGCAAGTCATCCCCGATGGCGCCAACGATCACCGGACCGACGTTCAGGCCAATGCGCATTCTAAAGCTCAGGCCGAAGTCCCTGTTCACCATGTCCGTATGGGTTTTCATGCTTTTCTGGATGGCCAATGCCGCTCGGCAGGCCCTCTGGGTATGATCCTCATGGGCCACCGGGGCGCCGAACAAGGCCATGATCCCGTCGCCGGTGAATTGATTGACCGTTCCCTCATATCGGTGGATTTGCTCCATGAGGATCTGAAAACAGCCGTCCATGATCTGGTGGACTTCCTCGGGGTCCAGATTTTCAGCGAGTGCAGTTGAGTCGGCCACATCGGCGAACAAGACCGTCACTATCTTTCGTTCGCCTTCTAACGAGGTGCGGTTGGAGAGGATTTTGTCGGCCAGGTGTTTGGGGGTGTAGGACTGGGGCTGGTCATAGTCGATGGAAGATGTTTGGGCTTCGCTCAGGTTTTGGCCGCATTCATCACAAAAAAGGCTTTCTGATTCATACGGCTGACCGCATGAAGGGCACAGCAGTTCCAAGCTTGTCCCGCATTTTTTGCAGAACTTGGCCCCATCCCTGTTTGCAAACCGGCATTGTGGACATTCCATTGCCATCGGCCTCAAAGGGTTACAGATTGGTCAAATGGATTGCAGTGCAGCTAATATGCCTTCTCTTGTCAGACGCGGATAGGCAGATAGCAATTCTTCAATCGTCTCTCCGGCCCCAAGTTTTTCGAGAATCAGGTCAACAGTGATTCGTGTGTGAAGTATGCGTGAAAGTAGATTTTATAGTCCGATTCAGCCTGAATTATGAACCTTATGAATGATATTATACACTCCAGTTTGCAGATGGCCTCATGAAATGTCGACTAAGATCAGAAGACATAAAGCTGGTTAGACCGGCTTTACGCTTTGAACAACATCATGAACCTTCCAGTTCTTGTCAACCCATAAGCCTATGACTTCAATATTATCATATTGTCGCCGAAGCAAGCGTACTGCCTCTTGTATGTGTCTCATCTGATCATCTTCTGGTGCCGGATTCCCTGCACAATCATGATGTCCGACTATGGCAACTTCCACAGAGTTATGATTTTCAATTGAAATCTTCAGTCTATCAAGAATCAATTGCACGGAAATAGGGCTGACATTTTCTGAAAAGTGAAAAATTTCCACGAGGGGTGAACCCCAATGAAATTCGCTGCGCTCAGACTCCGTCTATTTCATGGGGCTGGCCTCGTGTAAAATACTTGTCATCCCTATCGGGATAAAAGGCTACGCCGCCAGGCGTGGAAGCCTTTTCCTTTGCCACCTGCCCCATGAAATCTCTTCCCATTTCATCGGGGAGCCCAGGCAAACCCAGAGGGTCAGTCAATCAGAAAGAACTTCCCGCTGACGGACCTCCAACTTCCGAGGTCCGACTTCCGACATCTGACGTCTCTCTTCCCCCTCGTGTCTCTTCCTTTGTGCCCTTCGTTACTTCGTGGTTTAATTTTCTTTTTCTTAACCGTGAACTCTCCGAGGCGTAGGCTCTACGAGCCGGAGGCCGTGAACCTGGAACCTTTGGGTTGCGGGCGAAGCCCGCTTTAAGACATTTGTCCAGCACAAAATTTAATATGATGAAATTATTGAATATCTATAATTGGACAAATTGGCCCTGTACCATCTATTGACATTTATAGCATAAGTGCTATGAAATAAGTATGAGTGGTTGGAGTGTAGAATTTCTAAACGAGATTGTCGAAGCTGAGTTTGACGCTTTCCCAGTAGATATCAAAGCTAAAATTGCCCACATATCCAAGCTCATTGAAGAAGAATTGAAGAGTTTGGCTTGCAGAACGTTGGAGGCCCTTATGTGAAACATGTTCAGGGTAAGATTTGGGAAATCAGGGCTTCACAGGGTCGTTGCCTGTACGTGACCGCTCAAGTAAAAAGAGTAATTATCCTGAAAAGCTTCATCAAAAAGTCCCAAAAACTTCCCAAAAAGGAGTTGGAGATAGCCAAAAACAGGGCACAGGAGGTAAAGAATGGCTAAAACCATGAACCAAAAACATTTGGAACTGATGAATGATCCTGAATATGCAAAACACTATCAGGATCAGGACGAAGAGTTCAATATAGCCAGAGAGCTTATCCAGGCACGGACCAGGGTCGGTCTTACCCAGGAGGAAGTAGCCAAGCGCATGGGCACTACCCAGTCGGCTGTAGCCCGCATGGAGTCGGGCAAACCATTGCCGAGCCTAAGAAGTCTGAAAAGATACGCCCAGGCTACAAACAGTAAGATTAAGATATCTTTGGAAACTTAGTGGCTCCATTAAGGCGGTGGCGGGCTGACCTGGTGAGAGATCACCAGAGGGCCTCATAAAGAGATCAGGCAGTTCAATTAAGTCGATCAGAGACACTTCAAACCTAACTGCCGATGTTTTTTACACTTGTCCCAACCTCTTCATGGAATAGACCCCCTCAATGCCCACCGGCGTGGACTTCCGCTCATCTTTTGATGTCATCGGGTGCTGAACCTGGTCGAACACCTCCTGCACAAAGACTTTTCCACCGATAACCCCTGAATCAGTAAAATATCGGCACCGATATCTGAAACGATCCACCCGGCTGCGGGGCGGAAAGAAAGAGTTCTTCTAAGACGATTCGCGTTAAAGGCCTTGTTCAGTGTTTTTGTTTCTCAAAGTCATTGCCTTTCGACTGATCTCTTCTAAGCTCAATTCTTCGTCCATGCCTTGCCGCCATTTGGTGTAATCAAACGATTCTCGTTGGATAAGGGCAATAAATCGTTCTGCCTCAACATCACCAAGATGTTGTGCTAGTATCTGAAAACCTTTTTCCTTAATTTCTGTATCATTGATCATGTCAACACCTCTTTAATAAACCCAATTGGGTCAGTGACATGTAGGTCTCGAATAAGTATAGCTTTTTTTAGAATTCCGTCATCAGTGGTCAAAAAGTAATCTGCTCCGGCATGGATGGCGCTTGCGATGTGCAGCGCATCTATTTTCTTTATCCCATGTCCTCGAAGAATTCCCGCTAGATCAAGCAATTCTTTATTTTCAACAATGTCTTCTGTTGAGTACTTTCGCCATTTGGAGATTTGATCTCTTCTTTCCCGGAAAGGATTCTTATCAGCAAAGCCGGGGACAGTCCCCGTGCCAATAATATACTAAACGAAATCCCGGACAAACTCCTCCCAGCTGAAAAAACTTTTGAAACATGCGTCGTGGGGATCGGTTGTCTGAAAACTCATAGGCAAAGTGTAGGGCAAGTGGGCGGATTTGGCAAGGACAACTCACAGGCCGAATATCAACTTTAACCCCAAAGTTGATATTCACTCACCTGGGCACCGGGGACATGAGTCAGCGCAGCATTTCTCTCATGTGCCCAGCCGCTTCATGGAGTACACACCCTCCAACCCGCCTACAGGCGTGAACTTGCGCTCATCTTTTGATGTCAACAGGTGCTTAACCTGGTCGAACACCTCCTGTACAAAGTCTTTTCCACCGATAACCCCTGAATCAGTAAAATATCGGCACCGATATCTGAAACGATCCACCCGGCTGACCTTGTAGTTCTTCTTCCGCTCTTTCTTGACGGTCTTGGGATCGATGCCCCTTTTTCCCAACTCCTAACTCCTCACTCCTGACTCCTCACTCTCTTCTGCTGCTCCGGTTTCATAGACAAACTGTCTGTATTTGCGCACTATCTTTTTGGGATCAAACTCGTTCCACTCCTTCATGCCGAAGTCCACACACAAAAGGTTATCCTTGTTCCTGGTCTGGACACTTGCCCAGTTAAACACGGCAAAGCCGTAGACCGAAGGTCTATTTAACCGGGTGAAATACCCCAGAGAGCAACATTTGTACTCATCAGGCTGGTTCACAATTCCGGGCCAGATGGGGTTGAGATCCACATAGACCAGGAGATTGACCAGGGTGAGACGCATCTGCAAAAAGCCTTGAGTGAACGCTTCAAGCGACTTTTTGTTCTTGTAATTCTTTGGATTTACTGACCTCTCATATGAAACTTGATTTTTCTTTCGTCACCCCGGTGAAGCCCGGGGTCCGGCCCTTATTTTTTCAGTCTGGATTCCGGCCTTCGCCGGAATGACGGAGGGGGTAACTCAAAGTTTCTGTTTTTGATCAAACTGTTCGGTCAGGCCTACCAGAGGCAGGGCTGACCACTGACTTCTGATCACTGGCGGCTGCAAAAAGATTTTTTGCAGCCGCATCTTATGAAGTCTCGGGTATCCCTGCCTTGCGCAAGGCGTTTGTAATACGGTCCACGACCTTTTGGTTTTTATAAGGTATGTAATTGCCAACTGCCGAACCGAGAACTTTGGATACATCCTGAGGAGTTTTTTAGCCCTTTCTTTGGCCTCAGATTCACGGCCTGATAAAACATAGGCAATGGTCAAGCCAACATGGGCTAATAAGCTTCGAGGATATATTTCAAGCGCTTTTTTTAATGTTTTGATCGCATCTTCATAACGCCCCGTATGATAATAACATACACCTAAGTAACCAACGAAAAGATGTGAAGGGAGAGGGTTCAGACGTATTGCTTTTTCCAAAAAAGAAATGGCTTCTTCAAACCGGCAGGCATAGTTTAGAACCATGCCATGATATCCCGTCATATCCGCACAGTTTGGACAGAGTTTCACCGATCGTTCCCCCAATTCTATTGCTTTTTTATAATCTCCTTTCATGAGGTAAATCCAATCCAAAATGCCATAAGCTTCTGGATTAAATTTATTAATGTGTAATGCTTTTTTCGCAAATTCGTGAGCCTTCTCCAATGATTCTTTTGGTGATTTGCTCCAAATCCGCATTTGCTCACCTTCGACGAGTTTTACTCCCAGTGATGTCACAATCTTATGAGTAATCTGATCCTGAAAATCAAAGATATCCTTTAGCTCACCCTCATAACGTTCCGCCCAGATGTGATGGCCTTGTGTCGCATCAATAAGCTGGGCCGTTATGCGGACTTTGTCTCCTGCCTTCCGGAAGCTGCCTTCCAGTACGTACCTCACTCCCAACTCTTCAGCCACCTGCTTGATTTTTACAGGTTTGTCCTTGTAAACAAATGAGGAGTTGCGGGCGAACACAAACAGCTTGGAAATCTTGGAAAGAGCGGTGATGATTTCTTCTGTGAGACCGTCGCAGAAATAGTCCTGCTCAGGGTCATTGCTCATGTTGTCGAACGGCAGAACTGCGATCGAGGGTTTTGCAGGCAAAGAATACTTCATTTCCTCTTCAGAGGCGGGCTCTATGGGTGGCTCTCGAAACTGAAACTGCCAGATCAAGGCAGCTGCGATGACAATCAAAATTGCCGCTGCAGCAGTCATGGTTTTCAGCCAGGTCTTACGAGTGGCATGCTTGGCCTCGACCACCCGGTGGGCTGCCGCTCCCGGATAGGAAAGCACTCGATAGACCCTGACGGGAACACTGATGTTTTTGACCTGGTGCTCGCCGAGATTTTCGTATTCCAAGCCCAGTCTATTCGCCACCTGGTCATAGGCATTTCCGGATAGGCAAATGCCTCCGGCCTCAGCCAGAGACTCCACACGGGCGGCTATATTGACGCCATCGCCATAGATGCGGTCGTCCTCCTCGATGACATCGCCCAGGTTGACCCCGATACGAAATGCCATTCTGCGGTTCTCGGGCAGTTCTTCATTTTTCTCGGCAAGTTCCCGCTGGATCTCCACGGCACAGTTGACGGCATCCACGACACTCGTGAACTCGGCCAGGATGTTGTCGCCTGGATTGTCAACAACACGGCCCCGGAATTGCTGGATCAGGTCTGCTATGGCCGTTCGATAGGCGGTCAGAGTACGAACAGTCGCCTCATCGTCATCGCCCATCAAGCGGCTGTAGCCGACGGCATCTGCACTCAGAATGGCAGAGAGTTTGCGTTTGAAGGAGTCTTGAGTCATGAGTTCTCCAGATAGCCTTTGCGGATGGTGTGACCTAAGATAGTTACATAAGAATGATTTAGCTACACGGATCAGATGAGTTCGATGTAAGATTACAATTTATATTATCAAGCAGATACCAGAAGTTGGCTTAGATGAAGCTCCTATCTATATTATGTCTAAAAGGTTTTGTTGAAGGCAGATACAAACCGCAATTTATGCCAACTTCTGGTATAAAAAAAGCCGAACTGCACCTACGGTGACCGTGAAGATGTCACGCGGCAGCTCGGCTGTCTTGTAAATGAAGATGTGCCGTATGATCAGGTTCAACTGGAATGATTCAGACCCGTGGCTCCTGAAACCAGTCACATTGAGAGATCCGGTTTTCAGCGTGGATCTTCAGGTCTCCCGACAGCACTGAATCATCAGCCTATCGGGAATGAGGCGGGCAGATTTTGAGAGGATACTCCATGACGACCCCTGGTTAATTGTAGTCTTATGATTTCAGTCGTAGTGAAATATCAGTTTTTGTCAAGGGGGAATTGAAGGGAAATTTCAATACGATCTATGAATGAACAAATCCCCGAGAATTGGGCAGGAATTTGGAAAAGCCAGATGCTCTTCCGTAACTACTTTGTCGAAGACTATTCAGGAAATATCCAAGAACTTTTTGACAGGATTAACCCAAATGAAATAGTCAGCTGCGCAGTTTTGTGCGTTGGATAAATTTGCTTTGTTACTTGTCTTAACTCTATTTTTTTGATCTAAATGCTAAAATCACATCAATCAAAGAAAAATTCGGGACAGGGCGTTTGATGACCTGTCCCGAAATCAGGAATAGTTTCGGTATACTCCATTTTCATATTATTCTGCAGGCAACTCCATTTCACCCTCGACTTCAACATACGAGGGCTCACCTCGTCCCATGGAAAAAGTTTCCCAAGTTCCGCCTCCTTTGATTCCTTCATATTTACCTGTACCTTTTACCCAGGACCAGGTCCCGTGCCAATGGCCTTTACCTATAGATTTACCTTCATGTCTCCTGTATGTTTTATCACCATTTTTTAATATAGATACTCCGTATCCTCTTAGACTACCCTGCCCGGTTTTGAGATTCATATCAAATGTATCTACTGTGTTGCTAACATGCTTCTCGCCAGTTTTTTCATTTATATACAATTGTTTAGCCTTAGAAACAGCAATCACATGTCCTTCTACATCTCCTACTTTTATTTGTTGCCAATCTGTAGTGAAAGCTGCCCCGTGCCACTTCATTTTCTCTCCAGCCAATGCACAGTCAAACATGGCTGCCCCGAGAACAAAGATCACCATCGTTGTTATTGCAAATAATTTATTCCAAGACATGGTGGTTTACCCTCCTTTTTATAAGTAGAAAAACATAATTTCTTATCTTTCTGATATGTTACTTGATAAATCATCACTATGAACAAAACACAAAGGATTTCTGACCATCACGCCGCCAAATTTTCTTACTATCACATCCCGATCATTTTTAATGCTTCTTGAACATCAAAATATGGCCTTATCTCGTATTTGAAAACAGAAGTTGTGAGTATCATTTTAACCTCCTGTTTAAGCTAAATTTTCAGTTTGCTTGAAAACTCATGGACATAGTTGTTCTCCTTCCTGCATTTTTTGATTTATTTCTCTTCGCTTAGATAATCGTAAATCACATCACCATATCCTAAGATGGAATCACTGACATTATAACTGGCTTTTAGTGTTTTTATAATCTCAATATCTCCCAATGGATCAAACAAAGATGAGCCAAATTCAAATTCAGCCTTACCCCAATGTTTTTCTTTTACATCCTGATTAGTTGGTGTAGATGTCAGTTGTTTGACAACAGGCCGTGCATTCTTTTTTATTGATGGGATAATTTTCAGATTAAACCAAGGAATACTTGGACGCTTTGGAATAGTTTCGAGCTGTTCAGTTAACTTCAAACTGGCTTTCATCAACATGGATCCATTTCTCATTACTTTCGCTTCTATTTGATTTTTTTCCATCAAAAATTCAATATCAGCATCTTTTTTTGGAAAACCCCATACTTCACGTCCACCTACTACTGGCATTGTTTTGTCAAGATACATGTAAGGGACATAGTTGCCTTGAGTATCTGAAAATATGACTGGAATTACAATTACCATTTCTTTGTAACTATAATCTATAGGATCTTTAATATTCATTGTACCTACATAAACTATCATCAGATTCTTTTTATTCGGCGTTAAGGGTTGTGGGACTAATTTTTGAATAACCTCCGATGTAGTTTGAAAAAGGACAACCATTACTTTATTATTTTTGTATGAGACAGGTGGCGATAGATACATTGGGGCTGTTATTGGCATACTGTACCCATTTATCGTATCTCCTGCCACACACGTTTTACCAAAGGGAATCAATAAGAAAAGACTGAGCAATGATGCAAGTATTATCTTTTTCATGTTTCCTCCTTATTATGCAACTATTTGTTTTTTTATCATGTCTCCATCGATAAATTGTCAGAATGGTTTTCTTGTGTGCTCCTGACAGCTCACAATCCTCCTGCCAGGAGCACAGGCTTGCAGATTTTGAGAGGATAAATCATAATAAAGACCTCCTTTAGATACACCACTGGGCTCGATGACCTTTGCTTCTGTCATCATCTTCTTTTTATAAAACAAAAGGTTCCGAAAAGGTTCCGAAGCCGTTTCGAGAAAGATGCAGAATACTGAATCTTTTTCACATGCAGAATGACAGAATAAATTTTCTCACTGATGGGGAAATGGTAGCCTTTTACCGATACTTTGTTAACTCGAACGGCAAAAGAAAGCAGAGGTTCGCCCACGGATCACACGGATTGACACTGATATTCAAGAGATCGCTTTTTTGCTTCCGACAATGAAAACTCGGCAGCAAAAGGAGTCATCGCCTCAAAGGCGAAACCTCCAAAAGAACTTCTTTCTGCCATGCCGCATGGCGATGCCATTTGCCTGCCAGCCTCTTATCTGGCAGGCAAAAAGAATGCTATCCGTGTCAATCCGTGTGATCCGTGGGCTAAATTCTTCTTCTGCTTTGTGGGCAACTACAGTGGGAATGTCAAAGTATTAGCAGAAGAGCACCTTGGATCCGGTCAGCCCCGGATTTTCAGGTACAGGGAGGTGGTTTGATCTTCAGGCTCAATATCGAGGGAGTTGCGAAGTGCAGTTCGACAGGTTTCATAGGTTTTTAAGGCCATGGTGCGTTTTCCCATATCTGCATACAGGACCATGATCCTACGATAGGCCTCTTCCAGCAGGGGATCGCAATCCAGAGCCAGTTCGTAATTGCGCACGGCCTTGGTCCAAGTGCCGAACCTCTCATAGGTGTGCGCCGCCTCGATGAGGAGGGCGATGTACTTTTGCCGCAAAAGCTCCCGAACCGCCCTGGCCCATTCCGCATCAAGGTCATCCGGCAGGAAGTCACCTTTATACAAAGCAACAGCCTGGTTAAACGTTTTCAGTCCCCTTTTCACGCCGGCTGTCTTCAATTGAGCCTTGACCTCTGTGCACAATTGCAAAAAGCGCCGCACATCGGTCTGGCATAGCTCCCAGTCCAGACAGACCCGTCCTTTTTGCAGATGTATGTAGGAAGACCCGAAACCCTGGGACATATCAGGATCGAGCGTCCTTCTCAACCTGTGAAGCGCTACCTTGAAGGTCTTCTCTGCTGCTTCCGGTCTGCTGTCAGGCCATAATTCTTCGATAAGCAGCTCCTTGCGGACCTGACCCTCCCAGGCCAGGGCCACAATAGCCTTGAGCAGGTTCCTGGCTTGATTGCCCTCCCAGCTTGAGTCCGCAAGCACATGTTCACCGAGCCAGACTCGAAAGCAGCCCAAAGTCTGGATGAACACGCGGGGCTGCTTGCTGCGATGCCAAGAAAGCATCAGCTGCTTGATCGTCTTTTGGACCCGTGGATGAGGGTAGGTTTGCCGCAATGTCTTTTCTTCTCTTGCCAGGGTATCGAGAAGACCGGCTTGCAAAAGATGTTTGGCCTGATTTGCAGCAGATTGTGTCCCTGCCTTCAGGGCCAACAGACACAACCTTATCTGATCTTGCGGGCTGATGACCACGAAATGCGTGAACCGGTGCTCAGCGGCAAGGCGCAAACCCTGTTCCAGGTATTCGAGGGCCTCGAGCCGTTTGCCCTGCTGTTCACCCAGCAAAGCGAGCGACAAGAGAGCATCCGCACTAGCCAGGTGATTGGCAATCCTGCGAAAATGGTGCAAGGCCTTCAGGAGAAAGGTCTCCGCCTCCTGCCAGTTTCCCAGATGCATGTGGACGAGCCCGGCGGCTATGCTGAATTCATGGTAATGCAGCGGGGATTTTGTTGCAGGATGCGAAAATATGTCCAGACCGGCTTCAAGGGAAATACTGGCCTCTTTCATTTGTCTTTGCCTGTAGGCCTGCAATCCTCGCAATAGCAAACAAAGCCCCCTGCTGAAGGCATGACCCGAGGCTTTTGTGATATCGTGCAGCCTCTGACCGATGTGCTCGGCGCTGTCCGCCCTTCCTGCATATAGGTGGCAGAACAACTCGGAATACATGGCCGGGGCCTGTAAGTAGAGAAGGCCCAGCTGCTCGATCCGCTCATTCAGCTGTTCTATCAGGCGTTCAGCCAAGGCCAGGTTTAAGCGGCCACCCAGCAAGGCGAGTTCGCTCCAGACCTTCAAAAAAATCGCCTCCAGCTACGGATAGTCGCTTTGCTGCAATAAGCCTTCAACGCGGCAGCGGATCTCATCGGCCTTGGTAAATTCACCCACATAGGTCATCGGAATCATGCTGTTTATCAGGGCATGGATCTGCAGACGGCGATCCTTGATCTGTCTGGCCAGAAAAAAGGCATTTTGGCTGGCTCTAAAGCCGTACATGATCTGTTCGCCACGCAGGGCATAGCAAAATCCCATCTGCAGCCATAAGAGCGCCTGCTCCCGGGGATAGAGGGAGGGACCTAAGTTTGAGAGAAGTTTTTCGCCATCTGCCAGCAGTGAATGGATAGGAATGATATCCCACCCCAGAAGCATCACCGCTTCCAGGAGATAGCCCAGGGTCAGCAACCGGCCGGGAATGTCGTTTGCCTGGCGAAACATGGTCTTCGATTTTCGCAGATCGGCCACATTCTCCTTTGCATGCGTATACCGTCTGCAGCATACCCGATAGAGCAGCAGCCAGGGGTTTGCCTGCAGGATCTCTTCCGGGAAGCGAAGCAGCATCCAGGCCAGGTCCTTGTCCCGGCCCGCTTGAATCAATTCTCCGCCCAGGTCCTTGAGAATCGAGGCGGACTGAACGAACTCCTCCGCCTGCAGGAAAAAATCAGCCGCCGATTCCAGATCCTTGCGCTGCGAACATGCGATCCCGATCCGATTGAGAAAGTCCTTGCGCTGTTGCAGACCGACCCGCCTTTTCCACATCCGTTGCAGAAAATCTCTGAACAGAAGGTGATACCTGTAGATCCAGCCGGAAGTTGATCCGTGGACTGCATGCACGAATAGATTGCGCTTGAGAAGTTCCTGCAAGATGTTTTCGCTGCCCTTCATATCCAGGAGTTCGTCCAGAAAAACCGGGTCCACTTCCTCAAAGACCGAGCTGTGCATGAGAAACCAGGCATCCTGTTCAGATAAGCCGGAGAAGATTTCTTTGGCGAAATAGAAGTACACCTCCGCCTGGAACCGATCCGGCAATCCGTCAAAAATGGTCAATTCCGCGGCCGTACCATTCGTACTGTCCAGCACCTGCGACAGGAGGATCAGGCCACCGGTCCAGCCTTCTGTGGCCTTCCAGATTCTGCTCACCTGTTCCCTGCTGCAGTTGAGACCACAATGCCTGCGCAAAAAGGACTTCGTCTCCTTGTAAGTAAAGGCCAGGTCCCTGTTATAAAAGACGAAAGCCTGTTGCTTTATCTTCCAGTCCTGGAAGGAAAGCGGAGGGTCTTTTCTGGAAAGAAACATGAATTTCGTTTTATCCGGTGCCTCGTCCAGCATCAAGCGCAGGAGGTGAAAGGAAGGTGCTTCGTCGTCAAGCCTGTCCAGGCCGTCGAAAGCAATGCGGATGGGTTGATCCACCTGGCCAAAGAGTGTTCGAACCCAATCCCGGTAGAGTTGCTCCTCGTTCCTTGGCCCCAGTTGAAGGGCTGGATAATCCTGGAGAAATTCGAGATCCTTTTTCTCTAATACGTGATTTAACCCATGCGCCGTGACCTTGAACAAATTGGCCGGATTTTCGTCTTCAGAAACGATGTTGATCCAGGCGGTGGGCAGGTGAGACGAGCGAACGAAAGAGGTCGCCAGTGTCGATTTACCCTGGGCTGCTTGCCCGAGAATGAGAATGATGCGTTTGTCTTCATTTTGCTTGAGCCGATCGGTGAGACGAGGCCGTTCGATAATGTGAGGCAGTGAGGGTGGGGTGATCCTGGAAGGGTTTATCCTTGGCATGATGTCTATCCGCCTTGGAAAAGTTCAATTGACCCTTTGCCTCACTTCATCTTCCACAACTGATCGAACCGCTCCAGGAGATCCTGGACTAATTTTCTGGATGCTTTGTACTTTCCTTTGTTTGCACCGAAAAAGACACCCGGAAAACAGATACAGGCTCTCAATCTTGCTGCCAGCACAAACCATTGGAGTTTGTAGAACTTCGAATTCACATGAAAGATTTCTTTGCGTATCGGTTCTTCGTCTCCGCAAAATGTGGTAAGGCATACCTGTGGCCGGGAATTGTCCGGAAAAATGCATGGTCCTTGTCCGTTTTCGAGAAAGACGCAGTCCGAAGCGAACAAGAGATTTTCATTTGCGATACACTTGGAAATACGGTCGCTCATTTCATTGTGCAGCGTCAAGATGAAAACAAAATCCCATTGAGTGATGATGTCATCGATATGAATGTTTCGGCAGCAGATTCCTTCGCATCCATAGATACATTTTTTTATGATGTCCCTGGATGCGGTAAGCAAATCATCCTCCGCCTTTCTGATTTCCATGCAGATCCGCTCCAACCCCTTGCTGTCTAGGGGTCGCTGTCTGCTAATGATTTTCTGCGCCAGTTTGTATTTATACCTTAAACTCATACAGACATCGACTTTGGCTATCGAAACGCAGGTCCTTCGATCCCGCTGGTTTTCCCAGCCGGGAACTCGCCCTCCCACTCCTGTTTACTGTATGGGTCCCTTTTTGTCCTCTGCGTCCTGCAGAGCCTTCTCGATGCTCGAGGCGAGTTCTTCCGGGGATTGATCGGCGTCAGCAGGTCTTTTTACATTGCTGATCGCCTCCTTGGCATGATTGATATAATGCCCCAGCAAAGCCCGTTTTTCCGCCAACAGTTCAGGGTCCCGGCTCGTCCAGTAGTCGCTTTCGTCTGTGACCTCCAGGTTCGTAATGTACTTGCGCTTTAGAATATCCAGGATCTCGGTGACGGCTATGTGGGCCTCGATGGAGCCGAACTGCGTTTTGCAGATCGAGAGGCGATTGTCCCGGCCCTTCTCCTGAAGCCAGACCACCTGCGACATGACATCCGTCAGCACCCCGGACTTATCAAAGAGTATGGCCAGGGGCTCAGCGCCTGGTCCGACATCGATCAAGATTCCTTTTAACCCCAAAGAGCCGTCGATGTTAAGTGATGAGTCTTCCTTATGATGTTTGAGTTTCACCTGAGACGACTCATCGAAGTCATCGTTAACGATTTCATGACTCCAGCCGTTTGTTTCTGAAATGGTTTCGATCTCTGCAATCAATGCAGGAATGTCTCCGGTGCGATCAATCGACCCGCGTGCGAAAATCGTGATTCCCATGGTCCCTCTCCTCCAATCCAGCAGGTTCCCCCTGCAGTGAATCAGTAAATCTGTGAATCGGTTACTCAGTACAGAGCTCTTTCCAGTGAGCTGAAATTTGTACGAATTTTTGCTTCATCCGATTTTTGCGTACTTTCTGTTCTTCAGATGCCTCATTCTCTTGTCCGCCTGCCCGGTTAAATCGCTGTAAGCGAAGCGCATTTAACTGTGGCGAACGAAGAATCTCTCAGATTCCGAGGACTGGGTTATTCAATAATCCAAAACTCTTCCTCGAAAAAAAGTTCCGGCTTTTTCATATTGGACACTTTGACCCTCTGAATGTATGGCCAGTATCATACCACGTTCTCCTTATCCTGTTTCCAACTCCGGGCGTAATCGCCCGGAGTTGCAAACAGGTTAGCATAAGTATTTGCTGTTTGTAACCCTATGAGTACATGAAAACCAGTTTGTACACTTCTCTCTCTCATATGAAACTTCGCATAAAAAGGGAAATCCGTGTCTTGGCTGGATCTTTAAAAAATAACAGATTCATTTCTCCAGGCTTTACAAGCACATCACCGAAAGCTATGCTTGATGGGAAAAATAGGGAGACACAGTAGAGATGAGATTGAGCGAGAGAGAACGAACAGCCATCAAAAAGGCCCTGCACAAACACTTTGAATCAACTGCCCGTGTATTTCTCTTCGGCTCCCGGATTGACGATCAAAAGCGGGGCGGAGACATCGATCTTTTGATCGAAACAAGACTTCAGGGTGAAGAACTTGTCATGGCCAAGCTCAATGCCATGAGTGATATCCAGCGCGCCATCGGCGACCGGAAAATCGACATGGTGACAACTTCTCCTGATTGCAGTACAGATCAGCCACTGATAGTTCAAAACGCCAGAAAACAGGGAATAGCCTTATGATTCGAGAAGCACATCAGGTCATTGAATCAGCTATCAAGGAGAACGACAGTCATATCCAGAGACTGGCCAGAACAAAACGGCTGCTCAGTGCTTTCTTTCCTTTGAGTATCGAAAAGATGCAAACTCTCACGGAAGAACAAATCGAGCACATCGACCAGTTCATCTATCGCTTCACCAAGCTGCAGGATTCAATGGCAACCCGGCTGCTGCCGGCAATATACTCTTGGCTGGAGAGTGAATCCAGACCTGTCCCTTTCTTGGACATCTTGAACCGGTTGGAGCAATTGGGGCTGATCGAAGACGTAGACCAGTGGCAGTTTTTCCGGAACCTCCGCAACAACCTGGCCCATGATTATCCTGAAAGCCTGGAGCAAACCGTTGACACTTTGAATGTGCTCTTTGAGAAGATCGACATACTGGAATCGATGTATCTACACATGAAAGACTTTTGGTTGAAGCGAGCAAAAATGGAATAGATCGAGCTCGTTTGTTTCCCCAACCGTTACATGAGTCCGTTCCAAGACGGGAAAAACAAGGCTCTTGTTCTCAACGATTTAGTATCGATCTGTATGAATCTGGGGGAAAGGAACCTCCTTGACATGAATTCAGACCTCATACACTGGAAACTGGAAAGGACTCGGATAGATCATGCAGTCACTTCCCCTTTTCATCGCTGCCTCCATGGCCCTCATCATCACCCCTGGTCCCGACATCTTCTACGTCCTGACCCGGGGCATTGCCGACGGCAGATGGGCCGGGGTCATGTCGGCCGCCGGCATCACCTCCGGCATCCTGGTGCACACCCTGGCCGCTTCCCTGGGCCTGGCCGTTCTCCTGCAAACCTCGGTCTACGCCTTTTGGACCCTCAAGATCTGCGGTGGTCTCTACATCATTTATCTCGGTTTTCAAATGATCAAGAACAAGGACGTCCTGGAGTTCAGCCCCCTTCGCAACGGCCTGGACCTGAAGAAGTGCTTTGCCCAGGGGTTTCTGTGCAATGTGCTCAACCCCAAGGTCGCGGTCTTTTTCCTGGCCTTTCTGCCGCAGTTTGCCAAAATGGACAGCCCTAACCACAGCCTGTACATGATCGGCCTCGGCCTGATCTACTATCTGCTGAGCATCATGTTCATGGTGACCCTCGGCCTTTTTTCCGGCTGGATCGGGACCTGGCTGAGCAGCAGAACGACGATCGCCGGGAAGATCAGGCTCAGTTCGGGCACGGTCCTCATGCTCCTCGGCCTGAGTCTGCTGGTGCCGCAGCGGCATTGAGCCCGCCGTTGCGAGGTATCGCCTCTCAGGCAACACGGTCTTTGTTTTTCAGAGCGGTTTCGGGGTTAACCCGAAACACTCTCAGAAAAGGATAAAAAAATACCCGCTTCCTCCCCTTTTCTCCTGTCCGAAAAGAAATATACTAGAGACGATCTGGCATGGATTCAAGTGCCGCTCGTTGTCTTCTGCTTTTTTTACTGCAGGCCCAGTTCCTTACAAAACTCTTTCGTCGATGGTGTTTCGACCACGGGCCAGGGACTTTCGATTACGTGCAACTCTGCTTTCAACAGGAAGAATTCGTGATGAATACCAAATACTTGTTCTGTCTGATCTTCGTCTGCTTGTTGTTTTACCAGCTGGGAACACTCCTGGTGGCTGCCCCCTCCCAGGCCGAATCCTTTGACCGCGAAAAAGCCGTCATCCAGTCCGCTCTCGGCCAGGTGGAGGCCACGGGCAACCCATTGACCAGACAACGCTGGTCTCCCTACACGACCGGCATCTGCATCGGCATTTTGAGCTGGATCGCCTTTCTGCTCCTGGGAAAGGGGCTGGGCGCTTCCAGCTCTTTCGCCGCGACGAGCGGGATGATCGAAAAGGCCCTCTTCGGGAAAAAGGCCGAGGAGAAGGCCTACTATCAGAAGATCCCACCAGTAATCAGCAGCGGGTGGATGCTGGTGGCGGGAATCCTTGCGGGATCGTTCCTTTCGGCCAAACTCTCCGGCGACTTTCAACTGACATTCCTGCCTGCCCTGTGGCAGGAGCTGTTCGGAAGCAATGTCTTGGCTCGGATCATATCCGCCTTCATTGGAGGAATGATCCTGATGATCGGAGCCAGATGGGCCGGAGGATGTACGAGCGGCCATGGGATCACCGGATCCCTTCAGCTTGCGGTCAGCAGCTGGATGGCACTCATAGCCTTTTTTGTAGGCGGGGTGGTCATGGCCTATGTTCTGTACCTTGTTTTCGCCTGAATGCCGACTGCTCGGAGGGGCAGGCATGGACCCTGGCCAGGGTGCTCTTACTGACTATATAGCCAAGAAGGAGGCAGGCCGTGCTCGAGAATCTGCGCACGCATAGACCGTTTCAACTGTTTATCGGCTTTGTCATCGGCATCTGCTTCGGATTCTTTCTCCAGAAAGGCCAAGTCACCAAATACGATGCCATCGTCGGGCAATTGCTTCTTCTGGACTTCACCGTCTTGAAGGTGATGCTGACCGCGATCCTCACCGGCATGATCGGGTTCTATGTCATGCGGGCCAAGGGGCTTGTATCATTTGAGATCAAGTCCGGGTCCTGGGGCTCTAGCGGCATCGGAGGCCTCATCTTCGGGGCCGGAATGGCCATCCTCGGCTACTGTCCCGGAACGACCACCGGCGCCACGGGCCAAGGCTCCCTGGATGCACTGGT
>JAIPER010000015.1 GCA_021737115.1 Desulfohalobiaceae bacterium | reverse complement strand
AGTATCAGTTTGTGGACATCAATCTTGCCCTTGAATTTCTATCAGCCCTGCCTCCCCAGTAATCCCAAAAACACCCGTCCGACCTCATAGAGACCATCTCGCCGGTTCACCGGCAGATGGTCCATTCTCCTGATCGTCATCACAAACCCGAGTATATATCTGTTTTCATGATGCCGTTACAACGCTGAAAAACTGAAAATGTTTTGCAATTTTCTGTAATATTGGAGAAACTTTGAAGGCGTTACACTATTTTGAAAACTGGTCTCTTCAAAGATATAAACGTAACTCACTTGATTTAAAGAGGAAAATCATTGCTATAACCAGAAGCCGCCTGGGTAAAAAGCGTTACAGTATTTGAATCTCAGCAGCTGTTCTGGAATGGATCAAGCGCTACGCCCATGCTTTTGGGCCGAAGGAATAGGAGGCCTAGATGTTTTATCCTTTTTACGAAGAACTCCAGGAGATTGCCAAGGATTTTCCCAAACAGGGTAACTTCGGGCTGTGGTATAACAAGCTGATTCCAGTCATAGGTCCAGCCACTCATCAGAATGGAAGCGTCAGTTATAAGGTCTGTGGAGATAGGTCTGATGCCAACGCAGCAAAGAGTTTGTATCTGGATCAATATCCAAAATTCAAACAGGCTCAAAAAGACCTTTTGGTGAAGAAGCACTTGAGACAAGCGGAATTTTGCAGACACATGGCTGCAAGCGGCTGCGGGCAACTTATTTTCTCGGCTCGGCTCAAGAGTCCTCTCCTCTGCGGGATCGGCCAATCTCATCCCAGTGAAACCTCAATCACTTTGGATCACTTGATCGGACTTCCCTATATTCCTGCATCCAGCGTGAAAGGTATGGTCAGACTTGGGCATCTCATCAATATTATCACGGAAAACAATCCTGAATATTTTCCAGCGGACTTTCACGAAGGCAAGACCTCTTTCAATGATGAAGATGAACGGACCTTTGTCCCGGAGGTATTCGGCACACAATCAAATCGTGGGAAGGTCGTCTTTCTTGATGCCTATCCAGTGGCCGTTCCTGACTTAAAAGAAGATATTATCAATCCCCATTACAAAGATTATTATCGCGATGAAAATCCAGAACCGCCTGCCGACAATCAGGATCCAAAACCAGTAAAATTTTTAACAGTTGCTAAAGAGGCTGAATTTGTCTTTCGAATGATCTTTAAACCCAACTTGGGTGAAAAGGGTCGTGAATTTTGTAGGACAGGCTTGGTTCGGGTTTTGACCCAGGAGGGAATCGGCTCAAAAACCTCATTGGGCTTCGGACGCTTTGATATTCTTTCTGAGGATGAACACCAAGAGATCAAAAAACACCTGTTGGAACATGAACAACGCCAACAAGAGGAAAAAGAAAAACAGAAACGATTGGCAGAAGAGCAAAAAATGGCGGAAATGGGACCTGATGAGCTTCAAATGTTTAAAATTGAAAAACTTAAAGGAAATGATCAAGAAATTGCCGAAATGGTCAAGAGTTGCCTGGAAGGTAATTATGGAGCAGATGTTTTTCTTAAGCTCAAAGAAAAACTGCAGGCGCTTAATCTTTGGTCCCCCTCCAAATTCAAGAAGCAAAAAAAAGAAAAAGTCAAAAAACGTAATGCAAGTATTGAGGATCGTATAAAATCTTCATAAATTCAACAGGAAATGAGAAAGCTTAATACAGTGATAGATCATGCAAAAAATCAACCGGACGATCCTGTATTCAGCTGCAGACATCGTCAATTTCCTGGAGTGTGAGCATCACACCACCGAGGATCTGATTGACCTGCAGACCTCTCTTCCCAGAAGCGCGTCCAATGAGGAACTGCGTCTGATTCAGTCCGGGGGCAGGCCCATGAAAGCAGATACGCCTGAAAGCTGAAATAAAGTCAGGGCGGCTTTGCTGATATCGATCAGGCAGGTCACAGCTTGCGGGGAAAAGTACAGGGCACTCTGGAGACCATTCGTTTTGGCATCGCTGTCATTTACCAGCCACGATTGAGGCACAGCTGCCTCTTCGGGACCGCCTATTTTCTGCGTAAAGTGCCCAGTCCGTCTGGTCTGGACGATTTCAGCTACGAGGACGTGTACTCGAAACTGGCCCGATGCAACCGGACCATATTCGTGGTTAAGCTGGCCTTTTATTCTCCTATAAAATAGATTATCACGCTTCAAATGGTTTTGATAGCATTTTCAGGTAAGTGCCTGTTGATTTGGGAAAAGTTGATAACGGGTGCGTGGTTTCCGTAAGCAATTGATTTGTATGATAATAGAATGTTTTTGGTGTCTATTTGGGTTGTTTTTTTATAACCGGACGCATTTTTTGGGGGTGAATCGTGGTAGCGGGGTTCTCAGGCCCCATATGGCCTGGGTTCGCGGCGGAAGAGTCAGAAAGGTGGCCCCGATTTGAGGGGTTTGAGACATTGTAGTGCGCGATAAACAAGGTGACCACGTCTGCGTCAGAAAGGTGGCCCCGATTTGAGGGGTTTGAGACTTTAAAAATGTTTTTTACCAATCGCGTTAAGTTTAGTCAGAAAGGTGGCCCCGATTTGAGGGGTTTGAGACATTGGCCCATCGGTAAACGCGCTCCATCTGCTGTTTGTCAGAAAGGTGGCCCCGATTTGAGGGGTTTGAGACTTGAATATCGTTTTTTTGTTCTGTTTGAATATCTGTGTCAGAAAGGTGGCCCCGATTTGAGGGGTTTGAGACCACCTCAGTGTGCGGGTCAGAGCTACGATGAACTCGGTCAGAAAGGTGGCCCCGATTTGAGGGGTTTGAGACTTGATACCAATAGCTTTTTTGCTTGTCATTATAATTGTCAGAAAGGTGGCCCCGATTTGAGGGGTTTGAGACAAAGGACGTGTTTCAAGCCATCACAATAAGGACATTGTCAGAAAGGTGGCCCCGATTTGAGGGGTTTGAGACTAAGTTGTTCAGTTGTCTTTGATGCCTCCTTAAGTCCGTCAGAAAGGTGGCCCCGATTTGAGGGGTTTGAGACGTCCCTTGTTAGGTGTTGCATGGCTCTTCCTCCTTTGGGGTCAGAAAGGTGGCCCCGATTTGAGGGGTTTGAGACTTGTGTCGACACCGTCGACACTAGCTGCGCCGGCTCGTCAGAAAGGTGGCCCCGATTTGAGGGGTTTGAGACAAGGTAAAGTTTGCTCTACAACGGAGAAGTTGTCTTATGTCAGAAAGGTGGCCCCGATTTGAGGGGTTTGAGACGCTTCAATTCATCCCATTTTTCCATCCCTTACCCGGTCAGAAAGGTGGCCCCGATTTGAGGGGTTTGAGACTGCACCTCTGCTTCAATGCCTTTGATCTGAGACACTGTCAGAAAGGTGGCCCCGATTTGAGGGGTTTGAGACAACTCCTGCCTGGACTAAACTCTTTTTGTAGATTTTAGTCAGAAAGGTGGCCCCGATTTGAGGGGTTTGAGACCTGGATCTGTTCACTACGATACTTGTCCCAAGAGGGTCAGAAAGGTGGCCCCGATTTGAGGGGTTTGAGACCATCAGCGGCTGCAGGTCGGCCAGCTCGGCGTTGATGGTCAGAAAGGTGGCCCCGATTTGAGGGGTTTGAGATCCGGAATTTGCGGACAAATTCCGGATATAGATAGTGATCTATCAAAAGATGATGGATAGTTCTGATAAACTCAGCCAGCTGATCACTTTTCGTGTCTGGGTGGGTACATGACTAAAAAAAGCTATCTCATCAAGGACCTATCCAGCTGAGGGGCGATTCTCTTCCTCTGCTCTTCAGAAGTTTCACCTCATATATTCGGAATTTGGCTTTGCAAATTCCGAATTCCGAATTTTTGGAAAACACCTGGCCACAGCCGTAACCTCTTGTGTCAGGCCTTGAAAAGGGCATTTTGATTCAAGCACAGGAGGTGGAATATGGCTCAGGCTCAGGTGAAGATCATCTCGACCCCGAAAGATGGGAACGGACAGGCTGCTGTAAGGAAGCGGCAGGAGCAGCAAAGCAGAGGCGACAATTTTCTGGAGGAGCTTGCGGGCAGCACCCAGGCCAATACCCAGCTTAAAACGCGGCTCCGGAGCTGCCTGGGGGAGGTGGACCTGCTCAAGAGCCGCAAGGCCTGGAGCGATGTTCTGGAGTTATTTTATCCTCTTCAAGACAAGCAGCCCGAACTGGTGGCCGCGGGGCTGGATCTCGACCTGCGGCTGGAGATCGGCTTTGCCCTGGGCCAGCTGGGCAAGTTTGATCAGGCCGTTTCCGAGTACGAAGAGTGCCTCCGCATAGATCCACAAAGCTATCTGGCCGTGAACAGTCTGGCCTATACCCTGTACAATTCCTTATTCGCCGCAAAGAACCGGGAGATCCTGCTCACCCCCGAGGCCAGAAAACAGCGCATCGAAAGGGCGCACCGGGAATTTCAAAAAGCACAGGCCATTCGGCCGGATGGGGTCACCAATTACTACCGGGAAGGGATGCTCTTCAAGTCCCTGGAAAACAAGCCGGATAAAGCCCTGGACCTCTTCGCCAGGGCGGTCGGTAACTGGGATGCCTACAGCCCGGAACAGAAAGAGGCCAGGCACCAGGAGCGGAAAAACTTCATCAAGGCTCTGTACAACCTTGCCTCCTGCCAGAGCGGCAGCAAAGATCCAAAAGCCGCTTGGCAGAATCTCAAGCGGTGTGTGCTTGAAGACGGGCAGGGCAACAATCTCAAGATGGAGCACAAGTATTTTGCCCTGGGCAAGGTCTGCTTCCAGTTGGGCCATTACGAGGAAGGGGTGAAGCACCTGAAAATGGCGGCTCAGTTTGTTTCACCCGTGGAAGGAGACTATGTTTTTGAACTCCTGGCCAGGACCAGACATGCTCAGGGCCGCTATGAACAGGGACTGGAGATCATCGGAAAGATCCCGAAAAACAAACGCAGGCCCTATGTACACTGGACCGAGGCAGACCTGCTCCTTGGCCTTGGAAAACCGGACCAAGCCAGGGAGGTCCTGATCAACAGCTCGCAGAGAGATAAACGGGCAAGGCACAGGAGTCTGGTTCGGCTGGCCAGGATCGCTTTTCAGGAAAAGGTCTATGAGCAGAGTCTGGACTACGCCGATCAGGCCGTGGAGTTCCACAGGGAGACCTATACCACCCCCGACCCGGACGGGCTGTTCTGGCAGGCCGCTTCTTGCCTCTATCTGGGAGACATTGCCAAGGCCCGGCAGAAAAGCGATGAACTCATGGCATTCAACCCGAATTTTCCCTATCTGCGGAAGCTGCGGGACAAGATCCACCAGGCTGAGGAGGCAGGTTGATCATGGTTGACCTTGACAGTCATACCCAGGCAACGCAAAAGACAGCCGCATCGGGCAAGACGGATTTTGCCCTGCTCATCCGGCGCTTGACCAATAGTGTCCTTAGCGGGCAGAAGCTGGAGAGTCAGAAGCGCATTCTCCGGAACCAGAAACTCTGGTCCAGGCTGGATTCGGACCAGGCCCGGGAGTGGTCCAGCCTGGCCCTCATGGCCGGGGAGACGGATTTGTGCCTGGATGTGCTCGATTCCGTCAACAGGCGGCATCCGGAGAACGTTGCGGCCTGGAAGGAGCATTGGTCCCTCCTGTGCGATCTCGACCGCCGACAGGAAGCCCTGGCTGTCCGCTCCAGGGCGGAGCAGACACACCCAGGGCTGGTCGGGGAAATGAAGATGCCGGACATCGCGGCCCCTGATACGGAAAAGGACCCGGAAGCCGTTGATGAACCTTTTGTCAGACAGAGAAAAAGAGAGGAACTGCTCGAACTCTACCTCCAGCTGTTCAAAGGCCGTGAGGAATGCTTTGCCAGGCAATGGAGCGACAAAAAAGAACAGAAGCAGGGCTACGTGCCTGTACGCCATTCCCTGCAGAAAAGCGACCTCGAAGATCATCTGAAGGGCAGAAGGACCTACGGCATCTACCTGCTGCAGGAGGACTCCCGGGTCAAGCTGGCGGTCCTGGACGCGGATCTGAAAAAAGACTTTCTCAAGGGCCGCTGGAAAAAGGAGGACAAGGACCTGCTGCGCAGGGAAAAACACTATCTGCTCGAACAGGTAGTGAGCGTCAGCCGGGAGTTTCAGCTTGATTGCCTGGTGGAGTTCAGTGGCGGCAAGGGCTATCATTTCTGGTACTTCTTCGACAAGCCCAGCCCCGCCTCCAGGGCCAGGCAGGTTCTGCAGAAAATAACCGCCCGGGTGGCTCCCGATCTTTCCTGTTTCAATCTGGAGGTCTTTCCCAAGCAGGATCGTTTGGCTGGTAAAGGACTCGGCAACCTGGTCAAGCTGCCTCTGGGCATCCATCGCCTGACCGGAAAGGGTTCGCATTTTGTCCCCAAAAAGGGACGGGATGTCTGGGAGGACATGGAACGCCTGCGCAAGGTGCGGGTATCCAGTCTGGACGAGGCTCTGCCCCTGGTGAACGAAGCGACTGAAAAGCAGGTTCTGATTCACCCCCGTCATCAGGAGTGGACGCGTTCCTATCCGGAACTGGCCCTGCTGCAGCAGAGATGTCCGGCCCTGGCCCAGCTCTTTGTCACGGCCAGACAGGGAAAGGCATTGAGTCCCCGTGAAGAGAAGGTCCTTTACGGGACCATTGGCTTCTTGACCCGGGCCTCGGTCCTGCTGCACCACCTCTGCGCGAACCAGCCGGAATACAACCAGCATCTGCTTGAGTACAAACTGTCCAGGCTGAGGGGCTCGGTCCTGGGGTGCAAGAAGATCCACACCCTGCTTGGACTGAGCATCGAGCCCTGCCGGTTTGATCCTGTTCAAGGGTACCACCATCCCCTTTTACATTGCCCCCAGTACCACGATGCTTCTCCGAAATCGGAAAAGGTCGAGAACCTGCAGCAGGCCCTGGACAGCTTGCGGCAAAGTCTGGATATTGTGCATCGATTTCTGCCCAAACCCGATCATTCATGATGGAAATCAGCCAATGGAACGCGTCTATCTGCTTGAAGACAACACCTACCTCCGCAAGGACGGTGACAACCTGGTTCTGACCAGGGGCAGGGAGAAGCTGGAGGAAATCCCCCTGCAGAACCTCAAGCACCTTGTCCTGGCGGGATATACCTCCTTGAGCGGTGCCGTCCTGAACACCCTGATCAACAGGCGGGTGGAGACCGTGCTTCTGGATTCCAGGTTTCAGTTCAGGGCCAGGCTGCACCTGGACGAGCATAAGCATGTGCAGCGCCGAGTGGCCCAGTATCTTAAATTGTCGGACCCGGCTTTTGCCGCGGAAACGGCCAAACAGATCGTCAGGTCCAAGCTGAAAAATCAAGCCAGACTGCTGCAACTGAGGGGGCGGCAGAACACGGACGAGACCCTGCTGTCCCTGGCCGCGGCCGTACGGACCATCGGCAGCAGCCTGAAAAATTTTAATAGCCTGGAAATGCTCCGGGGAGCCGAGGGCCACGGCGGCAAGCTCTATTTTCAGGGATTCGGCCGCATGATCCGGCATCCGGAGTTTCATTTCAAAGAGAGAAACAGACGGCCGCCTTTGGATCCGGTCAATGCCCTGCTCTCCTTTTGCTACACCCTCTTGACCAATGAGGTCCTGACCGCGATCAAGACCGCCGGCCTGGACCCGTATCTGGGCAGTTTGCACGAACCCGCCTACGGCAGGCCCTCGCTTGCCTGCGATCTCGTCGAGGAATGGCGGACCTTTCTGGGGGACAGGCTGATCCTGGGGCTGATCAACAGAGGGACGATCCAGCCCGCTGATTTTGTGTACAGAAGCGTTACGAATACCGATTTTGTGGATGAAGAGGATTTAAAGCAAAAAAGACCGGTGGAGATGAAGCCGCGGACCAGAAAGGCCTTCCTCCAGGCCTATGAGGAGTGGATGCAAAGAACTGTGACAGACCCGGTCGATAATGATCAGACCTCCCAGCGAAGGCTCATCCTGCGCCAGGTCCATCGCTTTCGAAAGCATCTTCTCGGAGAAAGCGACGCCTACGAACCTTTTCCCTGGTCTGGATTGAGGTGAGAGCCGTGTTTTATCTGGTCTGCTTCGACATCGTGAACGATAACAAACGCAATAAGGTGGCCAAAATCCTGAAAGGCTGCGGCTACCGGGTTCAGAAATCGGTCTTTGAATGCCCGGATTTAACTGAAAAAAAGCTGTTAAAATTAATAGATAAAATCGAAAAGCAAATCGATGCCGCAGAAGACAGCGTCCGCTACTACCGCCTGTGCCGGGCTTGTCTTGATGGTTTCGAGTTTTCCGGACTGGGAGAGCCGCCGGATGTGCAGGACTTCAAGGTCATTTAATCCTTGAATTCTACATGCAATCAGACTACAGTAATTTCTACCAACGATCCTTCAGGCTACAGCATCGTTTTCAGATAAGTTCTTGATAAATTGAGAAAAGTTGAAAAGAGGTGCGTGGTGTTTATAACCTTTTTTAATTCATGACGATTGAGCAATTTATGGCCAATTTTTGGGTTGTTTTTTTCTACCGGTAGCATTTTTGGGGGGAGATGCGTGGTTTTGATGCTCTCAGGCCCCGCCAGGCCAGGGCTGGGGGCGGGAGAGTCTGAAGAATGGCCCCGACTTGAGGGGTTTGAGACTAAGTCTACAATATCTTTGACAAACTCGCCGTTAATGTCTGAAGAATGGCCCCGACTTGAGGGGTTTGAGACATGATATGATTGTGTCGCAGTCATGGCAGCCGTAATAGTCTGAAGAATGGCCCCGACTTGAGGGGTTTGAGACTTTAACCCCCCAATTTTCGTTTTTGGAATTCACGTTGTCTGAAGAATGGCCCCGACTTGAGGGGTTTGAGACGGATACCAGCCCCTGCCGTACTCGTTCAGCGGCTCGGTCTGAAGAATGGCCCCGACTTGAGGGGTTTGAGACGTCGGGTTGGCTGTCCGGCCCTTGGTTGAGTACCTGTCTGAAGAATGGCCCCGACTTGAGGGGTTTGAGACTGAGTCTGTGTCATTGTGTGTAGCTCCTTGTTTTATGTCTGAAGAATGGCCCCGACTTGAGGGGTTTGAGACAGTTCCATGTAATCTACCCGTTCGCCTCCGCAATGGTCTGAAGAATGGCCCCGACTTGAGGGGTTTGAGACATTCGATTTTCATTGGCCGCCTCCTTTCAACTCTTCGTCTGAAGAATGGCCCCGACTTGAGGGGTTTGAGATCCGGAATTTGCGGACAAATTCCGGATATAGATAGTGATCTATCAAACGAAGATGGATAGTTCTGATAAACTCAGCCAGCTGATCACTTTTCATGTCTGGGTGGGTACATGACTAAAATAATACGATCTCATCAAGGACTTATCCAGCTGAGGCGATTCTCTTCCTCTGCTCTTCAGAAGTTTCACCTCATATATTCGAAATTTGGCTTTGCAAATTCCGATGTGTCAAACTGAATGATCCGTGGGCCTAACATTTCAGCTTTTTTCCTCCATCCCCCTAATACCTCGGTTTTTTTCGCACTCTAATAACTCTTGTCAGCCAGATCATTCTGCGGTAGTTTGCAACTATGGCCATCAAAGATTACGCACCCCACGAAGGACTTTTCCTCAAGGTATTCAAGGACAAGGCCAACACCAAGCATTTCTTGAAGAATCACTTGTCCGCAGAGATCCTGAAGCATATCGACTTGGAAACCCTGTATTTGGAAAACGTTTCTTTCCTGGATGATACTTTAAGAAAACACTTTTCCGATCTGGTCTTCAGTGTTATGGTGGGGCAGGATGAGTATCCCAAAGCAAAGGTGTATCTGCTCTTTGAGCATAAGAGCTCACCAGAATCACTTGTGGGAATGCAGGTTCTCAGATATATGGCCTTGCAATGGAAGGAGCTTTACGACCAAGGGCATGTGCTGGGAGGGAAACTGCCCCCTATTATCCCCATTGTCATTTATCAGGGCAGAGGTTCCTGGCAGGCTAGAGCGTCTTTTCAGGAGCTTGTGGACATGCCCTCGGATGCTTTCAAAGAGGTTGTCCCTGATTTTACTTTTGCTTTTTTCAATATTCGAACAGTCGACGAGCAGAAGGTCCAGGAAAATGTGGTCCTGAAGTTTTATGTGGAAATGATTAAAATTCTTGATTCACCGGAGTTGAAAGAGCTTTTGCCTCAACTGACGCAAGGATTTTACGAAAGCCTGGAAACGAGAACAGCCCTTGAGTACATCGAGATCTTCTTCAAGTACCTGACCAAGTCAAGCGAAATCCTGGACCGAGATGATTATCAAAGAGCCCTGAAAATTCTTCCAGAAGGAGGCGAAAACATCATGAATACCTTGGCGGAGCAATGGATTAGGGAAGGTGAGCAAAGAGGTGAGCAAAGAGGCGAGCAAAGAGGCGAGCAAAGAGGTGAGATAAAAGGTCAGCAAGACATGTTGATAACGGCAATCCAGGAAAAATTCGGAACTGTTCATCCGGAGATCGTTAATAAGATCAAATCTATAAAATCCAAAGAAACCATTCAGGGTCTTTTCAGAGATGTGTTCAGGTTCGGCAACTTCCAGGAATTTAGTCGGGAATTAGACAAGGTTGTTTGATCTGATTTGTTGCTGCAAATACTCGTATTTTGAGTAACGAGATCAAATGCAAGTCTGATAGAATCAGGTAATAGAATAGTTGAGGGGCAATACGCTTCTGGTCTTCAAAAGATTCAACTTTATATCCGGAATTCGGTTTGACGAATTCCGGATTCGGAATTTGTCCGCAAATTCCGAATCAGCGGTAGGAAAAGGGGAAAAAGCGGGCGGGCCGGGCATCGACCATTTCCAGGACGCTCTGCCAGGTCTCGGCCCGGAGCAGATCGGCGAAATGCTCCTGGCACAAATAGTCCTGGATAACGGCCAGGGCGGCGCTGATTTCGGCCTGCAAAAATGATTCGCCCTGGAACCGGTTCGTGTAAAGCCTGGCCAGGGGGAGCAGGGCCATGGCCCGGAGGGTGGAGATCCCGGAGCTGTTGCACACAGTCAGGGCACGCGTCCAGAACTCTTTTTTGAGCCGGTCGTCCTTTGAAATCCATCCCATGTTCAACAGCCAGAGCTGCCAGGGGTGCTGCCGGGGAAGGTCTACAGCCGCAGCCAAGGCCCATTTCATATAGTGTGGTCCTGGAGTTTGAGCCGTGTCCGCCTGGAATCTGGCAAAGGCGGCATGTTCATACGGGTTTCGATTAAAAGGGTCGACATCATCGAGCCGGTTGGTCTGGAGATAGATCTGCAGGCTTTTTTTTGCGTCCTGAATCAGCCCTGCATCAAGATTAGCGTAAACCAGATAGGAATGTATCCGCAGCCAGTCCTGGTAGTAATCTTGATTCTTTCCGTTGCCAAAGGCCTCCATGGCTTTTTGAGCAGAGCCGAGGCAAGGCTCGAGATATCTTGGTCCGCAAAACCCGTAATGCTGGCACAGGGTGCCGTAATACGCCCCCAGGGCCCTGTTGACCGCAGCCTGGTTGCGATTTTTGCGATAGGCAAAGGATTTCCGAGCCATATCCAGCAGGGTCTCATCTACATGTCGATTGGGGAGTTTCGGGTCAAAGCGATAGCGGTTGTGACTGACCTGGACAATGGCCTCGGCCTTTTGCATGATCGCCTCCAGTTCCCAGCCATCCGCAGTAGCTGACACTTCCTGCAGTCCTTCCTGCCGGATGAAGCCTTCCCAGAGCAGCGCTTCGTGAATGAGACCCAGATGACGGCAATGGGTCTGTCGGAGACGGCAGGCAGTTGCCGCCAGTTCAGGGCTGATGGTCTTCAGGTTCCGGATGAGTTTCCAGTCCAAAGGGCTGAGCAGGAGCTGCAGCTTTTGGCGGGGCCAATCAGGCAGGTTCTGCAGGGCCTGCACTTGCTGGAAGAAAAGATCGATGCTCCGAAGGTTTCCCGTGCTGATCAGGGTCTGGAGGGAGCGGCTGATTACCTGTTCTTTCTCCTCCAGATATTCAAGGAGGTGTCCCGGGGCGGTGTGGACAAGGGCCGCAACCTGCTGAGGATCTTTTCTGGCCTGGATCAGGGGGATTAGCCGCTGCCCCTTTCCAGGCAGATAGCTGGACCAGAGAATTCTGGCCGTGTCCAGGTCAGACACGGGCAGCAGTTCGATGCAGCGGCGATTTTCCCCAGACTGCGCATACTGTTTGAAACTGGGGCTTGAAGCAAAAAGAACCCCTTTGAAACCCATCCGTTCTGCTTCTGTTATTTTCAAAGCAAGACCTTCCGGGGCCTTTAGGCCGGAAGAAACGAGCTGTCCGCTGCAGAGCAGCCCCGGAGTGTTTTGATCCTCCAGCAGGGAGTATATCCCGAGATAGACGGCGAGACCGAGAGAACCTCCTTTGATCTTCATGCCGGGGGAGGTGAAATCGATAAACGGCCAGAAGAAGACACCGCTGCCTGGAGGGAGGCGATGCAGCAAAATGGCCCGGTTCACCCCTTGCCTGGCGGATTCGTCCATCTGCTGCCCGGCCCAGGCCGGGAAAGGATCTTTCTCAGTAGCACAAAGGCCGATCAAGGCGAATCGAATCAATCCGGTCTGGTTCTGTTCGTCCACGAGGGCCAGGGGGATCCGGGTCCACTTCCAGGCCAGGGCTTCGTCAAAGGAGAAAGGAAGGCCGAGTTGACGGGGATCGATTCTGCTTTTCAAAAAGACGTTCTGCCATCTTCCGGCATTGGAATCCAGTAGGGCTTCGGCCAGAAGCAGGGACCAGAGCAGGCAATATTCTTTCTCTGGGAGACAGGAGAGTATGGTGCCGATTTGTTGGGATGATTCAAGGTCGCTGGCCGGCCGTATCCCTGCTCTGGGATGATGGACGGCCTTTTGAAAAAGGCCGGGAAAGACGTCGGTACCGGCCCAGGCCGCCAGTTCCGGAAGGCTCCACCTGGTTTTATTCATGAGGGCAGAACAATAGCGAAATTTTTTCCTTGTTGCTTTGAGGCTCAGGCAATCCTGAAAACTGAACATGAAAATATTGCCCGTTCGGACTGAGACGGCTCTCCTCAGCAGGGCGGATGCTGTTTTCCGCCTGCCACCAGGCGTACAGGCAATCGGCCTGCGTTCCCTCTGGGAGAAGACGGCCGGCCAGAATGCATTCTGTTTGTGTCCGTTCCATCAGGGTGAGGGCAATCCGAGCCGGCTGGATTTCAGGCCCTTGTTGCTTCAGGGAAAGCCATTTGGCTTCCACCGCCTGCGCCGTGTCTGATGCGGCAAGAGCCTGGTCCTGAAAGGAGGCCAGGCCGATGAGTTCCAGTGCGGAAGATACGTTCTCCGGGAGGATGAGCTCCGGCTGCTGCGCGGTCAACTGCCGTCGCAGGCTCTCGGGATCGAGGTCCTGGATGGCCTTTACGCTTGATTCCTGCTTGTCTGCTTCATGATCCGCAAGCAATCGATTGATGGAGCGGGAGGCCACGAAACTGCCCACAGCCAGTTCAAGCTGACGAAAGTAAAACAGAACCGTGTACTGGTCAACCGGCTCCGGTTCCTGCCCGGACAAGGCCAGAATCTGCTTGGTCAAATCCTCGGAGACAAGCCCCTGAAGATTGTCCAGATCCTTTGCAGCCAGGGTATAGGTGTTCCAGGCCTGGGCATATCCCTGCCCCTGTCCCAGGTCGACATCGCCTGGACCTGAAAGGAGCTCGTCCGTATGTATCTGGGCCACTTCCACAGCAGCCCCAGGTCCGGACAAAAGCTTGAGCACCAGGACATGGGGTGGATTATAGTAACGGTTGCGAGGCCCCCAACCTCCGAGATCCGGATCGACCAGACGAATCTGTCCCGGCCCGATGTCCTGTTCAGCATCTGTTTTTTCTCTTTCCCGGCTGATCCCTATCTTATCAACCTCTGCAAAGAGATCTTCGTGCTCGAGTCTTTCCCGGCAGAAGGGACAGCTTTGTAGGTGTTTCTGTTTCATATCGTTCGAGCGTTCGCCGGAAAACAAGATCCTGTCCGGGGGACAGCCCCGGATCTCCAGGGCTGTCTGCCAAGCCAGCTTTACTGAATATTCGCTGTGTTCATCTGTCATGAATGGCTCCAGGTCCATAAGTCAGCCCTGCCTCTGGCAGTGTTGGCATATAATTATCTAATATATTTACGAATATTTGGAAAGTCTGTTATGTAATTGGGTTTAAGGTCCACAACTCTCATAATTGGATCAGTATACGAAGTCTGAAGTAAGTGACCACCGTCAGGGTTGCGGGACTCAAGGCACTACCTAGTGTTACGGTTTCCGACTTTGTTTTTACAGTTCTCAAGGACCAGAAGAAAGAAGTTCTCAGCCAGCCTGTCATCCAGATCTTCCGCAGACAAGCCCGGCCAGAGGGTGCAGAATTCCTTGAACTTGAATTCAACCTTCCGGATCTGGTAGAGAACACTGCCGGCGCTTTGATATCCGAGGTGCTCTGCTATCTGTTCCAATTTCATTTCCCGGTCGTATCGCAGGAACCAGATCGTTTGTTCCTGTTCGTCGAGGCCGGCTGTGAACTGTTCGGCCAATTGCCCAAGTCGGGCAGAGGTCAGGATTTGTTCGGCCGGGGGAAGTTCTGCACTTATTTGCTCCAGGATACTGGCCTGGTCGGAGCCTTGGTCATCGTATTGCATTTCATGTTCGCCCTTAATGTTCGGCGCCAGAAGTTCCTGGGGAAAATGGCTCCCGACATAGCGGACCAGATCCTTGATGGATACCAGGCAGGGCTGTCCGGCGCGGTCGGCCGCCTCGTTCCAGAACCGTTTGGCCAGATGGTAAATAGACTCTCTCTTTCGTATCTCGGTTGCCTTGAGGTCTGGTCTCGGCCAGGAAGCAAAATCAAGGTCCGAGAGGTCATGGAAGATCTCCGGGTCGGTTTCGGACCAGGCATACCACGACTGCTGCCTGAACGGCCGGTAGGTGATCTCCGGGGCAGCGGCCAGCACGCTCCTGACGTGCCGGTAGTAGGCATGCCAGCCGCTTTGCTCTTTCGTCCGCCTGAGATCATAGAGTCGATTCACATACATCCTGGAAATCACGGTGCATAGTTTGGACACGTTTTTTTCCAGGACCATCTGCCGCATTTCCTGCCTGCGGCCCAGGGGAAGTTCCCTGAGAAATATCCAGAGGTCATTGATCAGTTCCTCTTTATAATGGGCAAAAGGCAGTGCACCGCCTGTATTAACGGTATTCACCTGTTTATCAATGATCCAGGCGCATCGCTGCAGGAGTTTCAGCCCCTGGCCGGTTGCCAGCCAGTCTTCAAGCCGTGTGTTTTGCTCGGACATCACGTTCTCCTGCGGATGCTCGTTTCCGGGACCGTTCCCTGGTAATTAAGTCCCCTGGAAAATTCAGGATCAAGAGGGAGGTTGAAATAGTAGTCCTCTAGTAGATAGGAATCCCTGTCCACCACAACACCGGTTGTTTCGAGACGGGTTCCCCGGGGGATATAGCGGACAGGAGAAGGCCTGGAAGTGCAAGGGCAGAGCCTGATCTTGATCCCTGGAAAAATCTTGGTCACAAAGACCGGATGAGTCGAGGCCGTATTTTTGACAACTTTTGGAAAATCGTTGGTCAATTCTCGCAACACCGTATCCCTGGCACCTTTGAAAAACATATTTTCCTTCCAATAGTCAGGGGGCAGCCGGGTGATGCTCTGACCAAGAACCTCCAAATCAAGCTGTCGGGATTGCCTGTCCGAACTCCAGAGTTCACGCAGGACGCTGAGGGCTTGGTTTTTCTTTCGTGTCATGCAGGGAAAAATGCGAATTTAAGGTTTTATAATTCCTTTAAAAAGACGTTCTTGTTAAGTGGAAAACGGATTGGGATATGTCAGCAGATTAAGCCCCTCAATGAATCGATAGTCACGTTGGTTCTTGGTAACCAAGGGGCGGTTCAAAGACATGGCCGTAGCGGCAATAAGTGCATCAGCGATCAGCAGACCATGACTCAAACGATAGCGGCGCAACAACTCCACTCCAATATCAGAGATGAGTTCATTCAATTTGATAACCTGAAACCGCATCATAAACCGTTCGATCACGGCAAATTCTACCTTGTCTCTGCAGCCAATCATCAATTCCATTTGCGTGCAGAAAATTCCTGCATAACCTGTTCTGAAATATCTTGCTTCTGGTTCATATTAACCCTTTTATTTTCTGTCAAAATTCACCAAAATGCCAACTTCTGGTATACTTAGTATGTCTTTCAGCATATCCTAAATGTATCTGATAAACCAGTCAAGTCGGTTGCACCAGGCAGCAGGGTGTCCGGCACGGTCGGCAGCCTCGTTCCAGAGCCATTTGGCCAGATGGAAAATAGCCTCTCTCTTTCGTGTCTCGGTTGCCTTTAGGTTGGGTCTCGGCCAGGAGGCAAAATCAAGGTTGGAGAGGCCATGGAAGATCTTCGGGGCAGCGGCCAGTTCGTTCCTGATATGCCGGTAATAGAAATAGTCAAGCTGAGCTAGCGGCAGATGCGGCTGCAAAAAAACTTTTGCAGCCGCCAGTGGTCAGAAGTCAGTGGTCAGAGGTCAGTAAATCCAAAGAATTACAGGAACAAAAAATTGCTTGAAGCTTTCACTCAAGACTTTTTGCAGATGCGTCAGCGGCAGGGAAAGATGGAGTGAACAGCAGAGTTTTTGTCCACGAAGGGCACGAAGGGCCACGAAGGAAATATTTTTTGCCAACAGGAAGAAAGACTGTTTGCAAAAAGAGGCTCCTCAATGAAGAATGTGGATCTTCTGAGCTTGTGAAAATATTGAAAGGCAAAAGATGTTTTCATAATTTCTGGAGAATTCCACTTCAAACGTCGAAGAGCCAATTTATGACGACCGTCAGTATAACTTGACAGATACTCAATAATTTGCTTCATTAAAATGAAGCCAATGGAGGTACTTATGCCATCATCAGAAAGCCGCCAAGTCCGGCTCAATATTCTCATTCCCAAGGAAATGCGGGACAGATTGGCAGAGGTCTCTGCGATGCAGGACATGAAGATGTCGGCCTTAGTCAGGGAATCCATCATCGAAAAAATCAATCAGCTCGAAAAAGAACAGCTGCAAGAGGATATGAGACTCGCGTATGAAGGACTGGCTGAGGAAAACACCCGGTTTTCAGAGGAATTCAGGTTTGTTGACGCAGAGCATCTGGACTAAGCAATGAGTCTCAAGCGCGGTGAAATATACTACGCCAATCTGGATCCAGTCGTTGGGAGCGAAACAGGCAAGACCCGCCCGGTACTCGTAGTACAGAACGATATCGGCAACATGTACTCCCCGACCACAATCGTGGCAGTGGTCACAGAGTATTCTGCCAAAAAGGCATCTTATCCCGTCTGTGTCGCCATCCCTCGTTCAGAAGGGCTTCAAAAAAGATCAGTCGTGAATCTGTCCCAGATCAGGACCATCGACAAGGGCCGTCTTTTGCCCCAGCGGCTGGCCTCGATCTCTCCCCAGGTGATGCAGGAAGTTGAGCTGGCCTTGCGTCGAAGCCTGGATTTATGATTGAAACTAATGATAAATTCCAAAGCTGGCTTCGCCCGCAACCCATTGCAGGATAAAGAGCACATTGAACCGCCCGCTCGCGGACTCGCTCATGGAAGGCGCAAAGATCGCCAAGTTATCTGAGATAAAACCAATAACTTTTTCTTAAAGGCTATAGCAGATTTTGTCCACGAAGGGCACGAAGGAAATATTTTTTGTCAACAGGAAGAAAAACTTTTGGCAAGGCGAACCGGTGAATTGACAAAGCCCTAAACTGGGCATATAATCCCTTTTAATTTACTGAAGGATGAATATATGCCCAAAAATACTCTTTCCCATAAAGCCTTGCCGCCAGACCAGGCAGACCGTCTAGTCCAGCTTGGCCAAAGGATCAGGATAGCCCGAAAGCGGCGTCGGATGACCCTCCAGTCCCTTGCTTCCAGGATGTTTGTGGATGAGAAAACCTTGCGCCGTTTGGAAAAAGGTGACCCCGGTGTCAGCCTTGGGGTTTTGCTTACGGCCCTGTTCTGTCTCGACCTGGAAAATGATCTGGACAGGGTGGCAGATCTCAAGACCGATGATGTCGGCAATGTCCTGGATAGGCAACGCTATGAAAGGATACAAAGAGTCCGGGAAAAGAAAGACAAGAAACTGGATTTTTGATGGGTTGTAACTCTTGAGAACCTCAAAGGCGGTGCTGCCCGTTTTGGCTTGAATAGCCGGAAGGCAGACAAGATCCTTTTGGAGATGGCTGAACAGGTTCTGAGTTGGGAAAAGATGTTTGCCTATTGTGGAAATGCCAGGGAAGACATTGATCTTTTTCGGTCAAGTTTTGAGTCTGTTCTGCTCCGGGAAGCATTGGAACTGGAGACCAAAGCAGATAGACATTGACTTTTTCACTTATAACGTCTATTTTCTTTGACGTAAAGAGATTCAAGGACTAATATGTTAGGCATAAAATGAAAAAGGCACCCTCGATTTCAGTTCGCCAAGGCTTGAGAGAGCTGGGGGAAGATCTCAAAAAGGCCCGGCTCAAGCGCAAATTAAAGATGACGGTCGTGGCCGAGCGAGCCGGGATCAGCCGGGAGACGCTTTCGAAGATCCAGAAGGGGGATCCTGGTGTGAGCATCGGGGCCTACGCCATGGTCATTTTTGCCCTTGGCCTGGGCACGGACTGGATGAAGCTTGCAGACATCGAGCATGATATGATGGGTCAGTGGATCGATGAGGAAAGAATCCCCAAAAGAGCCAGGTCATCTCGAAAAATCTGATTTGCCATGGAAAAGGAACTATTCGTCCACATAAATCTGTCTGGCAAGACACATTTTGTCGGAAGGCTTTGGATACACGAAAGGAAAGGCGTTGAGCGGGCTTCATTTGAGTACGCAAGAACATGGAGAGAGTCGGCCCTTAGTTTCTCTCTTGAGCCGGCACTTTCTCTTGGTGAAGGCAGGTTTCATACAGACAAGGCTTTGTTTGGCTCAATTGGGGATTCTGCTCCGGATCGATGGGGCCGAATGCTCATGGATCGCTTGGAGGCGAGAGAGGCAGTTCGGGAGGACAGAAAGGCAAGAAGGCTCAAAGAGTCTGATTATTTGTTAATGGTTGACGACAGAACCAGACAAGGCGCTTTGAGGTTCTCTGCAGACCCGGATGGCTCCTTTTTGGCGTCATACGAATCCTTTCATATCCCACCTCTTGTTAATCTCGGGAAACTTTTAAGTCGATCAAATAGAATTGTGAATCAGACAGAGATGGATGAAGATCTGCGGGATATGTTCGCCCCTGGATCTTCCTTGGGTGGAGCAAGGCCGAAAGCGGTTGTGCTTGACCAAAACAATGATCTGCTCATAGCCAAGTTCCCCAGTCCCAAAGATGAATGGAATGTCGAGTTGTGGGAATACCTGGCATTCAAGATGGCCAAGAAAGCAGGGATACCAGTACCTGATTTTGAATTGCAAAACATATCAGGACACCACGTTTTGCTTTTGAGGCGCTTTGATCGTGTCGGGCAAAATATTCGCGTGCCTTTTCTGTCTGCCATGGGCATGTTGGATGCCAGAGATGGAGACAGACGAAGCTATCTTGAGATCGCTGAATCTTTGATTGAACACGGGGCAAGTACAGAACAAGATTTGAAGGACCTGTGGCGCAGAATTATGTTCAATATCCTGGTTTCCAATGTAGATGACCATCTGCGAAATCATGGTTTCCTTTTTGATCAGCAAAACAATGGGTGGCGCTTGTCATCGATATATGATCTGGAGCCTATGCCGGAGCATGTTAAGGGCAGGTTCCTTCATACGAATATTGATATGAACAACAATAGCGCCTCTCTTGATTTGGCATTCGATGTCGCTGAAGAGTTCTATCTAACGCCCTCAGAAGCTCGGGATATTGCCAGGGAGGTAGGCGAGGCAGTGAAGGGCTGGAGAAAAAATGCAGAGCTGGCTGGAGCTGGGAAGAGAGAAATTGACTTCATGAGTTCAGCTTTCGAGCACGAAGATTTGAGACAGGCTCTTAGAAGTAAGACATGAAGCTCGAACGGGGCAAGCCGGTCCCCCTGGCTTTTGTCCCAGGCGGATCAGGATTGTTTGCGGCAGGCAGCTTCTTTCTCTCTGTGGCTGATCCCTGAGAATTCCGGCAGCATCTTGCGCACTGAAAAGACTTGGGCAAACGCCCAGGTATGCTCTGTTTTGGACTACGGACACCGAGACTGGTTTTCTTAAAAAAAATTGTCTCAGGGGGATTTATACTGAGATAAAATGTCAAGATGTGCTAGCGGCAGGAAAAGATGGAGTGAATATAGAATTTTGGATTTTGGATTTGCTATTTACGATTGTTAAGACAAAGAATAAGAGCTGGTTTTCTGAGATAAAAGCAATAATTTTTTTTTAAAGGCTATAGCAGATTTTGTCCACGAAGGGCACCAAGGGCCACGAAGGAAAGATTTGTTGCCAACAGGAAAAAAGACTGTTGGCAAAAGGATTTCACATCACGCTTACTTCATCATGTTGGGGAGCCAGAGAATGATCTGGGGGAAGATCATGCATAAAGCCAGCCCAAAGGCCTGGAGGAGGACAAAGGGGATCACGGACCTGTAGATGTCCCCCATATGGACCCCTTCCGGGGTCACCCCTTTCAGGTAGAACAGGGTGTAGCCGAAAGGCGGAGTGATGTAGTCCATCTGGGCGTTGATCAGAAACAGGATCCCGAACCAGACCGGATCGAAGCCCAGGCTTTCGATGATCGGCAAAAAGATGGGCACGCACAACAGGATGATCCCTATCTCGTCGAGGAAGAGTCCCAGGATGATCAGGATGAACTGGATGAAAATGAGAATGACCCAGCGATTGCCGGAAACAGCGTAGATGAAGTCGCGGATCAGGTCGTCTCCGCCGATGGCGGCGAAAACCGATAT
>JAIPER010000014.1 GCA_021737115.1 Desulfohalobiaceae bacterium | reverse complement strand
TACCGGGTCAACTTCTTTCAGCAACGCCTGGGCGTGGGCGCGGTGTTCCGGGAGATTCCCCAGAAGATACTGACCATCGACGATCTTGGCCTGCCTTCGATCTTAAAGAATATGGCCACCCTGCCCAAGGGACTCGTCCTGGTCACCGGGCCGACGGGCAGTGGAAAATCCACGACCCTGGCCGCGATGATCGATTTTGCCAACAAAAACCGGAAAGATCACATCCTGACCATAGAAGACCCCATCGAGTTTGTGCATGAACCGTCCAGTTGCCTGATCAATCAACGGGAAGTCGGGCGGGACACCAGGAGCTTCAAGGCCGCCCTGCGTGGGGCCCTGCGGGAAGATCCGGACATCATTCTGGTGGGGGAGATGAGGGACCTGGAAACCATTGAGCTGGCCCTGGAAGCCGCGGAAACCGGACACCTGGTCTTGGGCACCCTGCACACCATCTCGGCTTCCAAGACCATAGACCGGATCATAGAGGTCTTTCCAGGACAGTTGCAGGGCCAGATACGCTCCGGACTCGCCGATTCCCTGCGGGGAGTCGTGGCCCAGAATCTCTTCAAACGGGTCGACAAAAAGGGGAGGGTCGCGGCTTTGGAGATTTTGATCGCCACTCCGGCGGTTCGCAACCTGATCCGGGAGAACAAGGTCTTTCAAATCAACTCGGTCATTGAGACAGGACGCAAATACGGAATGCAGTCCGTGGACGACGCCATCATGAAACTGTTGACCGCGGACATCATCGACTCTGAAGAGGCCTACAACAAAGCGGTCAACAAATCAAAATTCAGAGACTTTTTAGCAGAACCGCCCCAGGATTTTACAGAGGTTTAACACAGAAACTCTGATACGAAGTCTGAAATTATGCTCCTACGTTCCCAATTCGACCACCTGATCGGACAGGTTCTCGATCAATTCCCCGATCTCTCGGACATCATCTGCACTGTGGGCAAACCGGTCCAGGCCGAGGTTCACGGTGAACTGACAGACGTCCGTCTCGCCCCCGATCCCGGCCTTCTGGTCCCCTGGCAGGTGGAATCCCTGGCGGTCTGCATGCTCTCCGGAAATATGCGGCTTTACCGGGATCTGGTCCAGAGGGGATCCTGCGACCTCTCCTATGAAGTCAGGGGACAGGGCCGCTTCCGGGTGAATGTCTTTCAGCAGCAGGGCTCCCTGGCCCTGGTGATGCGCAAACTGTCCATGCAGGTCCCCACCCTGGAAGGACTCAAGATGCCGGCGGTGTTCCGGGACATGGCCCGGGAAAAATTCGGATTGATCCTGGTCACCGGAGCCACCGGCACCGGCAAATCCACCTCTCTGGCCGCACTTGTGGACGGCATCAATGCAAGCAGCAGCCAGCACATCCTGACCCTGGAAGATCCGGTGGAATTTGTGCACACCCACAAGAAAGGCACGGTCAACCAGCGTGAATTCGGGATTGATTTCGACAGCTTCGCTTCAGGCTTACGGGCCGCCCTGCGTCAGGCCCCCAAGGTCATCCTGGTAGGAGAAATACGGGACAAGGAGACCATCAGCATCGCCCTCGAAGCAGCCGAGACCGGACACCTGGTTCTGGGCACGCTGCACACCAGCGATACGGCTCAGACCATCAACCGGATCATCGGAATGTTCGAACTCGGCGAGGAACGCCTCATTCGGGGACGGCTGGCGGAAAGCCTGAAATATATCGTTTCCCAGAGGCTCATGCCCAGACAACAAGGCGGAAGAGTGGCCGCCTTCGAGGTCCTGGTCAACAACATCCGCATCCGGGAGCTGATCCAAAACGGAGAGCAGGAGGAAAAAACCTTTGCCAGGGTCCTGGAGTCCGGAACCAATGCCGGGATGATTCATTTCGACCAATATCTGGCCGATCTTTTCGAAAGGGGAACCGTGTCCGAAGAGATCGCCATGCTCAACGGATCGGACAAATCGAACCTGGGGCAGATGATCGACAGAATCAAGTCCAGACGCGGGGAAAAGGTCACGGACATTGAAGGGCTGGAGCTTGATACGGAGTATGACCTGACTAAATAACAACCAAAGCTGGCTTGGCCCGCAACCCGAATTGAATAGAACATGAAATTCCAAATCCCAAGCATCAAATCACAAATAAATCTCAAATGACAAATCCAAACACGCCATAAAACAGGAGTCTTCGACAGTGCGCCTCTCATGTCAGGAATGCAACAAGAGCCTCAACCTGCCTCAGGACAGGATCCCGGACAAAGGGAGTTTTCGTTTCAGTTGTCCGGTCTGCGGGGCAAAAAACAAGGTTGATCTGCCCGGGCCAGGCGAAAGCCGGGCCGCCCCTCCTGAGCAGGCTGCCGAAAACCGCGGACCGGCTCGGAAAAAAACGGTTGAACCAGAACTGTTTCCGCCCGGTTCCAAGGTGGCCCTGCTCTCTATTCAGGATCAGGGCTGGCTTGAGCAGAGTAAAGACTTTTTGACGGCCCACAACTTTTATCTCAGTTCGGCCGAGTCCCCTGAGCAAGGGGCCCAAAAACTGAGGCTGAACCGGTATCAACTGGTGCTCATTGAACAGGGACCCCGATCCGAAGTCCTTCTCGGGGAGATTTCCAGATGGCCCGGTCGCTACCGCCGGGAGGTCAACTGTATTCTTCTCGGAGAGAACGGGAAATCCTTCGATCCCTATGCCGGTTTTCTCCAGGGGGTCAACAGCTATCTGTCCAAGAAGGATGGAAACCAGGCCAAACAGTTACTTGAACAGGCCCGTGATAGTTTTGCCAAATACCTTGAACCCTGGCACCAAGCCGCAAATCAGGAGACAGGCACCTGAACATAAAAGCAGTTTTCACCGCCGTGCTCTTGACTCTGAACCTCGGACTGGCCCTGCATCTGATCTGGGGAGAGAACGGGGTCCTGGACTATCAGGAGCACAAAGCCATCAGAAACGATCTGCAGCAACGTTTTCAGCGACTCAGAGAGGAAAATCTCGATCTGAGCCGCAGGATCCGACTCTTGAAAACAAACAAGGACTATCAGGAGCTGATTGTCAGACAGGAACTGCATTACACGGGCGAAAACGAAATCCTGTATATCCTCAAACCAGGGAAGAACCCGGTGAAAAATTCCGAATAAGCAGGATCAGCAGCAGCATGGCAAGGCCCAAGGAGACCCTATGCAGGACAAAATCAAATGGTATGAAGAAGTAATTTCCCAGGATCCCGGTTCAAACCTATTTTTTCCTCTGGCCCGTCTGTACGCCGAAAACAAAGAGCCGGACAAAGCCGTTTCGACCCTTAGAGCTGGTTTGCAGAAACACCCCTGGCATCTTGAGGCCAAACTGCTTTTGATCGATATCCTGTCCCGCTCCGGTCGTCTGGAAGAAGCCGGCCAAGCGTCCCGGGAAATCACTTCTCTTCTTCAAAAACACCCCCTGTTGTGGGCAAACTGGGCGGACCGGCTGGAAGGCGAGCAGGAAATGGAGCTGGCCCTGGCCGTCCGCTTCCTCGGATTGGTCTTTTCCGGTTCGAAACCCGATTTCCTGGATATTGTCAATCAGGGATTGAAGAACCTTTTCCCGGGGTTTGTCCGAGAAGAGACGGGTGGCGGGGCAGGAGAACCTTTGCCAAACCTGCTGCAGACTGAGCCGCCTGTAAGCGAAGAGCCGGCATCCGCCCTGGGCCGGGCCCCGGAACCTTCGTCTGACGAAGCAGGGCAAACCGGAGAAAATGCGGACACGGTCCCCCCGGACGACAGCTGGGACCGGGAACCCGGAACGGCCGGGAGCGAAGCCTATCAGACCAGGACCATGGCCGAGATACTCTCAGGCCAGGGGGATTATGACGAATCGATTCAAATCTATACACATCTTTTACAGAAGACGGCCGATGCTCAAGAGCGCCAGGAATTGCAGGCCTGCCTGGAGCGAGTCGAAAAACTCCGCGAAACCCGGGATGGTGAAACGGCCAGGCCAGATGCAGTCCAGACGGAGAAGCCGGACAGGACCCAACTCATTCAGGAACTGGAAAGACTTGCTTCCAGATTGGAGCGGACCGAGTAAGTCCGGACTTCGAACCTAACCAATACGGAGAGAAACCAGTGTCAAAAAAAGTTCTCGGATACCTGCTGGCGGGCCTGCTCCTCGCCGGCTGCAACCCTCTGGAAACCGCCCAAAACGTATATCAAGGCCGGAGTCTTCCGGCCAGGATTGATTTTGACAAAGGAACCGGTTTAAAACAAAAAGAACAGAAGCTGGCCCAAGCCCTCTCTGAAACTGACGAAAAAATTGAAAAACTCCGGATGACTCTGGACAGACAGGGGACCCCTCCCTCTTTATCCTGGATGCAGGATACTGGCCGATCCATGCCCTGGTTGAACGGCCTGTTGGTCCTTGACTCCCAGGGGCGGGAGGTGAGACGCTATCCGCAGGCCGGGGTCAAGAAACTCGATCTGCAGGAAATCCACCAGGAGATTCTGGCCGCGGGCCCAGCGCACATGCGGCTGCTGCCCCAGACGACCGAATTCGGGCCCGAGGTCTGCATGGTCAAGCCGTTTTTTTATCAGGGCGCCCATCAGGGTACACTCCTGGCCCATTTCGACTTCCGGACCCTGGTTTCCGCTGATTCGCAGGGAGACGACCTTATCGTTTTTTTTCCGGGGACACTGCTCTGGTCCGGCGACTATGGCCCGCTTGCCCGGGAGTTGAGCCGGCAGGACTGGGACCGGCTTGTAGCAAAAGACATACAGGGGGAGATCACAGTTGGCGAGCGAACGTTTTACTGGCTGGTAAGATACGTCGGCCTTGACCCTCTTATCTATGCCGTTGGCATAGACTAAGTTCAGGGTTAGAAGGAATCGTAACCTGGAAAAGGAGGTATCCAATGCGGCAAATTTCAGTAACCGAACACCTGCAACTGCACCAGAAAAACACCCCCGGGGCCACCGGCCGCTTCACCAGCCTGTTCAACGAACTGATCCTGTCCGCCAAGATCATCCATCGGGAGGTGAACAAGGCCGGGCTTGTCGATATCCTGGGCGAAACCGGGGACAGGAACGTCCAGGATGAAGAGGTTCAGAAACTTGACGAATACGCCAACAAGATCCTGATCCACCGCATGCAGCGTTGCGGCGTCCTCTGCGCCATGAGCTCCGAAGAACAGGCCGATCTGATCCAAATCCCCAGGAATTTTCCCAGGGGAGATTACTTTCTGGTCTTCGATCCCCTGGACGGTTCGAGCAATATTGACGCCAATGTCAGCATCGGCACTATTTTCTCCATCTACCGTCGTAAACACGGCAGCGGAGATCAGGTCGAGCTGCACGATGTCCTGCAGAAAGGCAGCGAACAGGTTGCCGCCGGGTATTTCCTCTACGGTTCCTCCACAGTCCTGATCTTCACCACGGGCGACGGTGTCCACGGCTTCACCCTGGATCCCAGCGTGGGCGAATTTCTCTTGTCCCATCCGGATATCCGGACTCCTGAGCAGGGTAGGATCTATTCCGTGAATGAAGCCTACTGGCACTACTGGGACCGGAAGACCCAGGATTCGGTCACTGTTTTCAAGGACCCCAACAGCGAACTGGGCCGTCTGTACAGCCTGCGCTACATCGGTTCCCTGGTCTCTGATTTTCACCGCAACCTGCTCTACGGCGGCATTTTTATGTACCCGGCCGATTTTCGCGACCCCAAGAAGCCTCATGGGAAGCTCCGTCTCTTGTGTGAAGCTGCCCCCCTGGCCATGCTGGTCCGGCAGGCCGGCGGGATGGCCACGGACGGCCTGAATCCCATCCTGGATATTGAACCCCAGGAACTCCACCAGCGGACTCCCTTGTTTATCGGGTCCAGGATAGATGTTTCCAAGGTTCAGGAAATTTTTGCCACGGAGTGAACAGACAGCGATGCTCTGCCTCGGCATTGAAACCACCTGCGATGAATCGGCCCTGGCCCTGCTGCAGGACGGCCGCCTGCTCGCGGAAGAACTGGCCTCACAGGTAGATATGCATGCCCTGTTTGGTGGCGTGGTCCCTGAACTCGCTTCCCGGGAGCATCTCAGGATTCTCACGCCTCTTTTGGATCAACTCTTTGCCAGGAGCGGCACCGGCCCGGAAGATCTGGACTGTATCGCCGTTGCCCGCGGTCCCGGGCTGCTGGGGAGCATCCTCATCGGAATGGCTTTGGGCAAAGGACTGGCCCTGAGCACAGATGCCCCCTTGATCGGAGTGGACCATCTCCGGGCCCACCTGCTCGCCCCGGACCTGGAGCAAGACATCCCCTTTCCCGCCCTCGGTCTTCTCATTTCCGGGGGGCACACCCGGATTTACCTGATCCGTTCCCCACTTGAATTCGAACTCCTGGGCCGGACCCTGGATGATGCTGTGGGCGAAGCCTTCGACAAAACAGCCAGGCTTTTGAATCTTCCCTATCCAGGGGGAAAGCATATCGATGTCCTGGCCGGCTCGGCAGTGCCCGAGACAACCCTGTTTCCCTGTCCCTACCTGGACAACGCCAACCTGGACTTCAGCTTCAGCGGACTGAAAACCGCGGTGGCCCAGTATGTCTCCAGCCATCCGGAGTTGAAGCTCGAACGTCTTGATCCGGAACCTGACTATGATCGGATCATAAGCCAGAACAAGGACTTGGCCAGGGTCTGTGCTTCCCTGAACTGGAGTATCGCCCGGACCCTGTACCAGAAAACAAAACGCGGCCTTAAGGCCCGCAACGGAGTCCGCTCCCTGCTGGTCGCCGGCGGCGTGGCCGCGAATACCATGATCAGAACAACCATGCAGGAACTGGCCCGGGAGCATGGTCTGCCCCTGGTTCTGCCCAGCCCAGAGCTGTGCACCGACAACGCAGCCATGATCGCCAATTACGGTTTTCATCTGTTCTCAGCCGGGTACCGCCACGGGCTGGACTTCGATGCCGTTCCCCGGGGACGGGCCATGCCTTTTGATTACATCTGCACTGCCGGGACCCCTCGCGAATGATTCATTTTATAGCGGTCCCGGGATGTTGAATCGCTCCGGCCGTGAAGAAGCCGGCAATTCTTCTTGACAATCAGCGCTGCGGTTCTTATATAATCATGTCTCTCTATCCTCATACGAAACAAGGAGTTTGTCATGCCAAACCAAATCACCGACAACCAGTTTGAAACAGAGGCCCTTAAGAGCGAAATCCCCGTACTGGTGGATTTTTGGGCACCCTGGTGCGGTCCCTGCAAGGCCATTGCCCCGGTCCTGGAAGAGATCGCCAAGGAATTCGAAGGGAAAATCAAGATCATGAAGATGAATGTCGATGAAAATCCGGCTACACCGAGTAAATACGGGATACGGGCCATCCCCACCCTCATCCTCTTCAAAGACGGCGAAGTGGCCGGGCAGGTCACCGGAGCGGTCTCCAAGAGCAATCTCAAGGAGATGGTCACTGAGAAAGGGCTTTCCTGAGGACTGTAAGCCTAGCGGGACCACGATCGCTTCAAGAGAGGAGGCGGTCCGGAATACGGTCCTTGTTTCCCGAGGAAACGAGGACCGTCCTTATCCCCTGCATTCAAACCACTCTGAGGATCACGGGCGAAAAGCCGGCCCTGTTTGCGCCCTTCTCAGACAAGAGCTTAAAAAAATGAAGACACTCAGGTTCGTTGTTGTTATCTGCCTGCTGAGCTTTGGCCCGGTCGGCTGCGGAGCCATCGATTCCTTTTTCATGCCGGCCCTGCAGGGTTCGGCCCGGGACATGCTGATGGCCGGGAATGAGGCCATGCAGGAAAAGGAGTACGGCAAGGCGATCAAGTACTACAAAAAACTGAAGGAATCCTATCCGTTCAGCGACTACATGGAACTGGCTGAAATGGGCCTGGCCGACGCCTATTTCTTTGATGGGAAATACACTGCGGCTGAAGAGGCCTATAAGGAATTCGAATCTCTGCATCCAGGGCACAAGTACATCGGATACGTCCTCCTGCAGGTCGGGGTCAGCAACCTCAAGCAGTTCAAATCCATCGACCTGCCCATGGATCATATGGCCGAAGCCCGGGAATACTTTCAACGGGTCCGGGAATTGTTTCCGGAATCGAGCTATGCCGCCAGGGCCGGGCAGTATCTGAAAAAATGCAACCGGATTCAGGCAAAACACGAGATCTTTGTGGCTGATTTCTACCAGCGCAGGGGAAAATACCTCTCTGCCTGGAAACGGTACGAGTTTGTCAAAAGGCATTATTCAGCATTTGATGACCTTCAGGAATACGTTTCCAGACAGTCCCGGGCCGCGTACCTGAAATACCAGCAAAGCCGCTCAAAGCAGGAACACGTCCAGCGGCAGGGGAGTTGGAAGCAATGGTTTGAGTGGTTGTAATGAAGGAGCGTTTTCGCACATGCCGCAAACTCTGTTGCCGGATTGGATCGATCGCTATCTTGTCCCGGATAGACAATTTGAAGCCGCATTCGCCGGCGTTTCGCTCCAACAGAAATCCAGACTGAAAAAATGCATCGCCTCGCTCCATGCCTGGTATGGACAGGCCCGCATCCAGGCCAGCTTAGCGCGAACCGATCACAGACAGGGCCTGCAGGCCGTGTCCATCCAAAAACCCAGGGACTGGACCCTGATCAGGCTGGACCCGGAAGCCGCCTCACCGGCCCTGCTTCTGGCCACGGTCCTGCCTCTGGTTCTGGCCGGGGTCAGGGAGGTGATCGTCTGTAAGGACCAGGCAGGCACCCCATTTCCCGCTGCCTTGCTGGCCGCTCTGGAACTCAGCGGGCTGGAGACCGTGCTCGACTGCCCCGGGCAGGCAGCGCAGGAGCTTTGCGAGGAGCTGTCCACCGCCTCCTCCTGCGGGGCGGTGGTCTTTCTGTCCGAATCCGGCCAGGCGGTGCCTGGGCCAAGCCAAAGGCTTCGGGCCGGCGGCAACATCCCTGAGTATGCCTTGACCGGTCCGGCAACCGGGGGGCTCTGGATCGATGATCCCGCTCAATGGGATTTTGAAAGCCTGCAGTTCGCCCACCCGAACCTGAAGATGAGGCTCTGGTCGGAAAAGGCCTGGTCTCTCCCGGTCTCCTGGCCTCAAAACCAGGGCTCCCTGGAGGACCTTAAGCAGAAGGGCTACGATGTTTTGTTTCTGCCCGAAGAGAGATGTGTCAGCGGGGCTGGATGGGCTCCGCTCATCCTGGGCCCTGGTCAGGAAGGCTCCTTTGTCTGGCCCGGCTTCTGCCTGGAGATCTGTTACTCAACTCATGTCGCCTGGACAGACGCCCCGCACCAAGAAAATACCGCAGTGGAGTCACGATGACCAAGAAAAAGACATCGGAAAATTATCTCCAAAAAATTAGAAACATCGGGATCATTGCCCATATTGACGCGGGCAAGACCACCCTGACCGAACGGATACTCTTTTACAGCAAGAAAATTCACCGGCTGGGGGAAGTGCACGACGGCACCGCCACCATGGATTTTATGCCGGAGGAGCAGGAACGGGGCATCACCATAGGCTCGGCCTGTACTTCCTGCCACTGGCTGGGCAGGCAGATCAACATCATAGACACCCCGGGCCATGTAGATTTCACCATCGAAGTGGAGCGGGCCCTGCGGGTCCTGGACGGGGCGGTGGGGGTATTTTGCGGTGTTGGCGGAGTCGAGCCCCAGAGCGAAACGGTCTGGCGGCAGTCTGAACACTACCAGGTCCCCAAGCTGGCCTTCGTGAACAAAATGGACCGGGTGGGGGCCGATTTTTTCGGGGTTGTCAAGGAGATACAGGCAAAACTCGGTGCCAACCCCCTGGTCATGCAGCTGCCCTGGGGCCAGGGGCAGGATTTTGCCGGAATCATCGACCTCCTCGGCTTCAAATACGTAACCTTCGATCCAGAGACCAGAGGAGCCGAAGTTCAAGAGCTCGAACTCACCCCGGAACAAGCGGCTGAAGCCCGGAAGTGGAGGGAAAAGCTCATTGAAAATCTGGCCGATTTCGATGAATCCCTGCTGGAACCATACCTGGCCGGAGAGGAAATAAGCGCGGAAACCCTGATCCCCATCATCCGAAAATCCGTGATCAACTTTCAAACCGTCCCGGTCTTTCTGGGGTCGGCCCTCAAAAACATCGGAGCCCAACCGCTCTTAAACGCAGTCTGCGAGTTTTTGCCCTCGCCGCTTGAGGTCAGTCAAGTCCAGGGATTGGAACCGGTGACCAGGAAGGTCAAATCCTTTCCGGTGGCTCCCGACTCGCCGCTCTCGGCCCTGGTCTTCAAGATCAGCATGGAGGGGGGGAGACTCCTGTGCCTCATGCGCCTTTACTCCGGGCGAATCCAGGCCGGAGAGAACATCTACAACGTCACCCAGGGTAAAGAACACAGGGCGGCCCGGCTGTTCACCCTCCACGCCGGACACAAGGAACGCCTCCACGAGGCCAGGGCGGGAGAGATCGTGGCCGTGGCCGGACTGAAAGAGGCCCGCACCGGCGACACTTACTGCCACCTGGACCAGAAGATCATTCTCGAGCAGATCAGTGAGTACAAGCCGGTCATTTCCCTGGCCCTGGAACCCAGGAACGCCCCTGAGGAGGAAAAGCTCCTGGACGGGCTGGAGAAGATGCTCAAGGAAGACCCCACCCTTTCCCTGAAACGGGATGAAGACACCGAACAGATCATCCTCTCCGGCATGGGGGAGCTGCATCTGGAGGTCATTCTGGAGCGCCTGCGCAGGGAGTACAAGGTGGACCTGCGCTCCGGCAAGCCCCAGGTTGTCTACCGGGAAACCATCGGCTCATCCGCCAGGGTGGAAGACGCTTTTTTCCGAGAGCTTGGCGAAGAGCTGCATTACGGCCAGGTCAGCCTCAAGCTCGAGCCCATCAAGCGGAGTCAGGAATGCCAAATCCTCTTTGAGCTGGACCGCACCCAGTACCCCAAAACCTGGATAGAAAATGTGTATCAGGCTGTTGAGGACGGACTGCAGAGCGGGGTGCTCAAAGGGTTTCCGGTCCAGGGCGTCAGGGTCAGTATCCTGGAGCTGAAAAAATCTCCGGATCACTCCAGTCCCATCGGCTATCACATGGCCGCGGGAGGGGCCTTGAAAAAGGGGCTGCTCCAGGCGAACCCCCTGCTCATGGAGCCCATCATGCGGGTGGACATCGTGGTTCCTGAAGACTTTGTCGGAGATGCCATCTCCCTTTTGGGCAGCAAAGGGGGCAAGGTGGAAAACATGTATGAACGGGGCGGGGGCAAGGTCATCCAGGCCCTGTGCCCGCTGCGCCATCTTTTTGGATTTTCTACTGAATTGCGGTCCGCGACCCAGGGACGCGGCAACTTCATCATGAAATTCGACCGCTTTGATGTCCTCGAAGCCAACGCCCAATAGGCGCTTCGGCTTGTGTCGGGCGCTTTTTATGGGTATTATGAACAGACGCCTCTTGGCCATTGTGCTGTATTTAAACTTACGCTCGTCATAAATTGACTTATTATAGGTGAACCATGGCCCAGGCATTTGAACGCTTCCTGGTGGCCTCCAACAGACTGCCCATCGTTCTGGAAAAAACGAACGAGAGGTGGGAGGTCCAGCCGGGTTCAGGGGGACTGGTTACCGCCTTGACCCCCCTGATGAAAGAAAACCACGGGACCTGGGTCGGCTGGCCCGGGGTCACCGGAGAAGAAGATCTGAAGGCGCCCATACAGGAATTCGCCTCACAACAGGGATATTCCCTGCATCCGGTTTCCTTGAGCGACAAAGAACTGCAGGGCTATTACCACGGCTTTGCCAACGAAGTCCTCTGGCCTCTGTTGCATGGTTTTCACACCAAGTGCAATTTTGAGCCCGGATATTGGGAACAGTACCAGACGGTCAATGACAGATTCGCCCAGGAGCTCGTTGGCATCTCCAAAGAGAACGATTTCATCTGGGTCCACGATTATCACCTGATGCTGGTTGCCAGCGGCATCAAAAAGGGATTCGGTCAACGAAACTGCTGCTATTTTCACCACATCCCCTTCCCCGGCCCGGATATCTTCCTGAAGCTCCCCTGGCGCTTGGAAGTATTGAACGCGCTGCTGGATTTCAGACTCCTCGGTTTTCAAACCAATGAGGATGTCATCAACTTCCTGCGCTGCCTGGAGGCTGTCTTCTCCGATGTGGAGCAACGCTTCAGCCAGGGCCTCTACGAGGTCAAATGCGGATCAAGGGCCGCCAAGGCCGGGGCCTTTCCCATCAGCATTGATTTTGATTACTTTGCCGGACGGGCGAAGACCGAGGAAGTTTCCCAGGCAACCGCCAAACTGAAAAGGCTGCACGTCGACCAGCAGGTGATCCTGGGCATCGACCGGCTGGACTACACCAAAGGGATTTTGGAGCGTCTGGAGGCCTTGCGCTACGCCCTCGAACACTTTCCCGACCTTCGCGGCAACCTCTCCCTGATCCAGGTCCTGATCCCCAGCCGGCAACAGGTCCCTGAATACCAGAACCTCAAAGAACGTATCCAAGGCCTTATCGGAGAAATCAACGGCCAGTTCACCGAACCGGGCTGGATTCCCATTCAATACCTGTATCGCAGCCTGTCCCAGGACGAGCTGGTGTCTTTTTATCTGGCAGCGGACATCGCTCTGCTCACCCCGCTCTGGGACGGCATGAACCTTGTGGCCAAGGAATACTGCGCCTGCAGCCACCATGAAAACAACGTCCTGATTTTAAGCGAGTTCGCCGGAGCTGCCTCCCAGATGTTTCAGGACGCCCTGCTGGTCAACCCGCATCATGTTGTCAAGGTGGCCCAGGTGATCCGCCGGGCCTACTATATGCACAAATCCGAACGGTCCGAGCGTATGAAGCGTCTCCGGGAGTCGGTCCGCAAGAACGACATCTTTTTTTGGCTAAGGACATATCTGGAGGCTGCCTTTGAAGGTAAATCCCCGATCGGCAGCAGGGAACGGCCCTACTTCTATCTCTCGGAAAGATGCAGTGAGGACTCCTAAGAAGAGTCTCGGGCAAAACTTTTTGACCGATCCGAACACAGCCCGTAAGATCGTTTCCTGTCTCTGTGTTTTGCCGGGTCAGAAAATCCTGGAGATAGGTCCCGGGTATGGGGCCTTGACCACCCATCTTGTGGAGCAGATCGCTGACCTGTATGTGCTGGAAAAAGACCCGCACCTGGCCGGACTGCTCAAGTCCAGATACAGGTCCCTGAACGTTATTTGCGGGGACGGGCTGTTCTTTGACTGGACAAGGCTCGAACGGATCGGAAGCTGGAAGGTCATCGGCAACCTGCCGTACAACATAGCTTCTCCTTTGATCTGGGACCTGGTGGCCCGGGCCGGCACCTGTTCAAAGATGGTCTTTATGATCCAGAAAGAGGTGGCCCAGCGGATCAGGGCCGAACCAGGCAGCCGCGAGTATGGGGCCATTTCCGTCTGGGTCCGGAATTTCGCCCGGGTGACCCTGGAATTCTTCGTCGGCCCCAGGGTCTTTCATCCCCAGCCAAAAGTGGACTCCGCGGTGATCTCCCTCACCCCCTTTACATCGGAAAAAAGGCCGAATGAGGAGGAAAAGCTGTCCCGTCTCCTCAGGCTCTGCTTTCAAAAACGCAGGAAACAGATGTCCACCATACTGCGGGCTCACTGGTCGAACTCTCTGGAAAAATGGTTTGAAGATCAGAGACTTACATCCAGAATCCGGCCCGAGGGCCTCTCCCCGGAGCAATTCCGGGATCTGAGCCGCATCATTTTTTAAACCGATTTCAGGATTTTTTCCCAAAACCCTTGACAAATGGCCGTTTCCAAGTTTAATGAAAAACATCAATCGAACAAACCCTTGATTACCAGGGATTCAACCTGGTAGAGGCTGTTCGGGGGTATGTTTGGCTGTGCCTTTCACACGGGAGGTTTGTTTCATCAACCAAAAGGAGGAAGTATGACTAAAGCCAATTTGATCAACAAGATCGCAGACAAGACCGATTTGACCAAGGCAGATTCCGAAAGGGCCCTGAACGCCTGCCTGGAATCCATTCAGGATATCCTGGTCAAAGAGGGCAAATTGACCCTGACCGGTTTCGGCACCTTTGCCGTTGACCAGCGCCAGGAACGCAAGGGCCGCAACCCTCAAACCGGAGCTCCGATTACCATCCCCGCCGCCAAGGTCGTCAAGTTTCGCCCTGGAAAAGTCCTTAAAGATTCAATCAAATAGAGTGTAGACTATGATCCCCGGAGAAACTGTCCAAAGCATGCTACCCCAGGACCTCCCCTGGTGGAGGCCGGATTATGCAATTTTTTTTGGGGTCCTGTACGCGGTCCTGATTGTTATTGGATCCGGACTTGGCCTTGTTCTCCTCAACTCCATTCTGCAGATGTTCAGCAAAAACAAATAATTAAAACCATTATCCATTGACCAGTGCAAAAAAGAATTATATTGGGCCGGGAAAAATACCCCGGCCCTTTATTTTTTCTTGCACTTCTTGCTCATTTTGGTTATACTTAATAGTTCTTTGCCCAACGCGAAGGATCAGCTGGCCGCGAGGCGTTTTCTGCCTCGATCGCCAGCTCCGGGAGCGGATCAGCGCGTTTTGTTTCTATTGGGCAGAGAAAGACCCTGCGGCAATTTTGAAAAAAGCTGCCGTGAAGGCGTAAAATGATTCATAAAGGGGGTGAGGGTTAATGCCAGGTATCATTGTCGGCGAGAACGACAACTTCGATTTTGCCTTGCGCAAATTTAAAAAACAGTGCGAAAAATCAGGCATCTTGTCAGAGCTGAAAAAGCGGCAACATTACGAAAAGCCAAGCATTCAAAAGAAGAAAAAAGAAGCCGCGGCCAGAAAACGATTGATGAAAAAATTCCGCAAGACACGCTGGACAGAATAGCGCCCCCCTCCGCTTCGTTACTGAAAACAGCTGAAAAGTCCGGTCCGGGACCTTGTCCCGGACCGGGCGAAAAGGCTGCGCGTTTCAACCGAATCTTTCAACAGTGAAGCCCGGTCTGTGCTCTACCCGCCTTATTTTGTGCATTCAGTCGAAAGGTTTTATGGAATCAAGGACCTACCGTTTATTAGATTTTCTACGCGTCAAAGAGCATTTGGGCGGGCTAGCCCTGTCCATCCCCGGGGAAAAAGCCTGCCGTGAACTAGAGCCGTACCAGGACCCGATCGGTCTCCACAGGGAAACCGAACTCTTGCATCAGGCCTTGGACTGCACCCGGGAGATCCAAAACAGTCTGGTCCCGTTTCCCGAACTTGAGGGTTTGTTCGCCCTGCTCGATGCGGGGAGGGTCATCGAGGAGGATGGTTTTTGGGCCCTGCAGGTTGTCTTGCAGCAGGCCCTGCAGGTGAACAAGGCCCTGACAGCCCTTGATCCGATACGCAACCCCAGGCTCGTCTCTTTCTTTGCCGAGCATGCCTGGCCCGATAAGACGATGCAGGGCGTTAACAGGTGCTTGAGCCCGGACGGGGTGATAAAGGACGAAAGCAGCCCCGAACTGCTCCGCATTCGTCAGGAACTGCGAAGAATTCAGACCCAGTGCACCAAAAAAATCGATGCCTATCTCTTCCAGGGCAATCAGATCCAGTATCTGCAGGACAACTATCTGACCATTTCCTCGGATCGGTATGTTCTGGCGGTCAAAACCAATTTTAAGGGCAAGATCCAGGGCATTGTCCATGACTACTCCCAGACCGGTGAAACCTGTTACGTGGAACCCCTGCCCCTGGTGGAATTGAACAACCGGCTCCAGGAAATCAAACAGGAAGAGCGCCAGGCCCGTTACCGGGTTTTGACCTACCTGAGCTCCCTGTTCGGTCAGGAGAGGGAAGCTGTTCGGTCCACCTATCTCCGCCTGGTAGAACTCGATGTCCTGCAGGCGAAATTAGCCATGGCCCGGGAATTCGAGGGGAGAGACCTCCAGCCTGGCGGAGCGGAAGTCCGCCTGATCAAGGCCAGACACCCCCTGCTCTACTGGGATTCCACTGATACCCGTCCCCTAAATATCGAATTCAACCCCGAACAACAGGGGCTCATCATAAGCGGCGGCAACTCCGGCGGCAAGACCGTGGCCCTCAAGACCCTCGGATTAATCGGACTCATGGCCTTATCCGCCCTCCCCGTCCCGGTTGAAGAGGGAAGCAGTCTTCCCTTCTGGAAGGAAATTCACCCCTTCTTCGGGGACGAGCAGAGCCTGGACGAGAACTTGAGCACCTTCACCGCCCAGATTGAACACCTGAGAAGTGCCTGGCCCGGACTGGGCCCCGAATCACTGGTCCTGCTGGACGAATTCGGGGCCGGGACAGACCCCAGCCAGGGAGCGGCCCTGGCCCAGGCGGTCCTGGACCATCTCCTGGAAAAAGGGGTCTGGTTCATGGCCGCAACCCACTTTCCGGCTTTAAAGGCTTACGGACTGGGGAATCCAAAGGTTCGGGCCGCCAGCGTTCTCTTCGATCCCCGGACCAAACACCCCTTGTACACCATCGCCTACGACCAGGTCGGGCAGAGCCAGGCCCTGGACGTGGCCAGGGAACAGGGGCTTCCCGGAGAAGTCATCAAACAGGCGGAAGAGTACCTCCTGTTGGACGGAGAGGATTCCGAACGTCTCATCAACCGGCTCAACCGCCTGGCAGTGGAACGGGAAAAGGAACTGGCCGAACTTTCGGCCTCCAAGCAGAAGCTGGCCCTGGAACAGCAGAAGTGGCGGGATGAAAAGGACAGGGAACTCAAAGCCCTGATCCGGGAGGCCGAAAGCGCAGCCCGGACCATTCTCAAAGAATGGCGGGAGCAAAGGACCGGCCGCAAGCAGGCCTTGCGGGACCTGGACAGCCTCAAAAAGGAGTTGCGGCAGGAAATGCCCCCCCGGGGAGATCGAGCCAACGGGGCCGCCGAGGACTGGTCCCGGCTGCACATCGGAAGCCGGGTCACTTATCAGCCCTGGCAAAAAAGCGGGAGCATTGAGGAAAAGGACGAAAAAAAACAGCGGCTGAAGGTGAACCTCGGCGGAATCAGCATCTGGGCCTCTCCAGAGGAACTGTTTGCCGCCGAAAAAAAGCCGGCTTCCTCAGGCGGGGCCTATTACCGGCACGGACAGCAAACACCCGGTTATTCCCTGGATTTGCGAGGTCAAAGGGCCGAGGAAGCAGAGGTAAACGTGAATCGTTTCCTTGATCAAGCCGTCTTACAGGGCAGAAACGAATTTGAGATCATACACGGCAAAGGCAGCGGAGTCCTCAGACAGGTTGTCCGGGATATCCTGAAACGGCACAAACTGGTGACCGGTTTTTTCCCGGCCCCGGAGAACAGGGGCGGGGAAGGCGCGACCCTTGTCCAGCTGGATTTTGAATCTGGTGACAACGCATCACAGTGAGTTTCCGAAAATCATTTTTCTGCAAGATCGCATGATTTTAAAAAATGCCCCGAATTTCTCCTGAAAAAATTCAGGAAATCAAATCCCGGCTGGATGCGGTGGCCATTGTCCAGCGCTACATCGATCTGAAGACGGCCGGCGGCGAGCGATGGTCGGGGGTCTGCCCTTTTCATCAGGAGACCAAACCCTCGTTCAGCCTCAGTGGCGCATCCGGACTGTATTACTGTTTTGGCTGCCAGGCCTCGGGCGACATCATCGATTTTTACTGTCAGATCAACGGCCTGGAGTTTGTGCAGGCAGTCCTGGAACTGGCTGCGGAAGCCAGGGTGGACGTCGAGGGGGGAAGCGGTGACTCCTCTGAGGCCCGGCTCCGCAAAACCTGTTTTCAGCTGCATGAACTGGCTCAGTCCTTTTTCAGAGCTCAGTTGACGGCTGAAAAAGGTGCTCCGGCCCGGGAGTACCTCCAGAGCCGGAACATCTCCCGGGACATCCAGGAACTGTTCGGCCTGGGCTTCGCTCCCGCAGGCTGGCAATTCCTCATGAACCATTTGCGTGATCAGGGCTACAAGTCCGAGCTCGGGGTTCAGGCCGGGTTGCTTTCGAAAAACGACCGGGACAGGACATACGACCGTTTTCGATCCAGAATCACCTTTCCCATCCGGGACTTAAGCGGCAGAGTCGTCGCCTTTGGGGGAAGGATCGTCGCAGAAGGCGAGCCGAAATACTTAAACAGCAGCGAATCACCGATCTTTAAAAAAGGGGAGTTGCTCTACGGGCTCTTTGAGGCCCGCAAACAGATCACCCAGTCGAAAACCGCGATCCTGACCGAAGGCTATGCCGATGTCCTGGCCCTTTTTAAACACAACTTCCGAAACGCCTGCGGTGTCCTGGGCACGGCCCTGACCAAAACTCAGGTTCGCCGTCTGTCCGGTCTGTGCCAGGAGGCGCTGCTGATCTTTGACGGTGATCGGGCCGGCCGGCAGGCGGCCCTGCGCAGCGCCGAAATGATCCTGACCTATGGACTCAAGGTCCGGGTGGTTCAACTCCCTGATGACGAGGACGTGGACAGTTTTCTCCAGAAATTCGGGGAGGAAAAGCTCCGGGACCTCCTGGAGAAATCCACTGAGGGTCTTGCCTTTTGCCTGGGGATGATTACTCATAATAATTCACCGAGGCAAACCATGTCCTGGGCCACCGGTTTGCTCAAGAATCTGCAGGACCCGACCCTGCAGGCCTATTACCTGCCCCGTCTGGCAGCCGGGCTCGGGATCACGGAACCGGAACTCAGAGCGGCACTTCGACCGGCCGGCCCAGCCAGGAAGGAGTGGACCAAGCCAGCCGGTTTGAAGCATCTGGGGAGAGGCCAGATCGAAAGAGAGCTGCTGCGTTTTGCGATTCACTGCCCGGAGTACCGGGAAGAACTCGGCAAACACGACCTGGGACAGGTCCTGCAGACAGAACGCGGCAGAAATCTCTGGGCCAAATTGAAGGATTATGGTCATGAGGCGATTCTCTCCCATCTGGATGAAGGGGAAAAACGTTTCTTTATTCAAACCCGGATGGAATGGGCCCGGCCGGCCGACCCCGCGGTCCTCTGGGAAGAAGTCCGGGATTTCCTTCACCGCCGGCAAGAACAGAGTACTCGGAAATCGCTCAAGGCCGCCATCGATAAGGCACAGCAAGAGGGAAACGAGACCGAGGTCAGCAGACTCTTTCAAGAATACAATAAGCTTATTACGAGGGAACAATGAGCACGATTAAAGACTTCCAACAAATTCAGGCCCTCATCGCCAAAGGCAAGAAAAAGGGATACCTGACCTTTGAGGAACTCAACGAGGCTTTACCGGCAGAAGTCAACGAGCCGGAACAGATAGAAGAGATCATCTCGATTTTCCAGCAACTGGAAATAACCATTGTCGATGAGAGCAACAAGGACAAGGTTGGCATCTTCCACAAGGATATTGAACCGGAAGTTCCCGGCGAGACCCTCAAGCCTGAAACCCACCAGGAAGACGAGACCCAGGACCTCTCCCGAAGCTCCGACCCGGTGCGCATGTATCTCCATGAAATGGGCCTGGTTCCCCTTTTGGACCGTGAGGGGGAGGTGGTCATCGCCAAAAAGATCGAGGCCGGAGAGCTGGAGGTCCTGCATTCCATGGTTGAGGTCCCGGTGGCCATTGAGTATTTGATCGGCGTTGGCGAAGAGTTGAAAAAGGGAAACGTCAAATTAAAGGACGTGGTCAAAACCATTGAGGAGGACGATCCCACGGAAGAGGAGATGAACCAGCGGGAACGGGTCATCAGCCTCCTGGAAGAAATCAAGCAGGTCTACCGGAAAAAACAGTCCATCTATGCCAAGCTCAACGAGACCGCCACCCTGGAAAGACGGGTCCGGGGCGTCCAGGACAGGATACTGGAATACAAGCAGGAGCTGGTGGACCGTCTTCTGGCCATCAAGCCGGAAAAACAGCTTCTAGACGAGATCGTTGAAAACATAAACGACTATGTCCGCCAGATGAACAACTGCCGCAGGGACTATTCGGCCTACCTCCTCTCGGTGGGCAAAACCCAGGCCGAAATCGACGAGCTGTTCAGCAGCCTGGACAAACGGGCGGTCAGCCCGGTGGAACTGGCCGACTCCATGGGCATGACCGTGGAAGAGCTCTTTTCCTTCAAGGAAATGCTCCTCGGCAAGCGGGAAATCCTGCAGCGGCTCGCGGAGAACTGCTGCCACGACGTGGGGGAACTGGAAGAAATCATGTGGCGGATGGGCAACGGCAACAGGATGGCCTTAAAGGCCAAGCAGGAACTCATCAGGGCCAACCTGCGCCTGGTGGTCAGCATCGCCAAAAAATACACCAACCGGGGGCTGCAGTTCTTGGATCTGATCCAGGAAGGAAACATCGGCTTGATGAAGGCGGTGGACAAGTTCGAATACCAGCGGGGCTATAAGTTCTCCACCTACGCCACCTGGTGGATCAGACAGGCCATCACCAGGGCCATTGCCGATCAGGCCAGGACCATCAGGATCCCGGTGCACATGATCGAAACCATCAACAAGCTGGTCCGGACCTCCAGATACCTGGTCCAGGAACTCGGCCGGGACCCCCTGCCCGAAGAAATCGCCGAACGGATGGACTACCCTCTGGAAAAGGTCAAAAAAGTCATGCGCATCGCCAAGGAGCCCATTTCTCTGGAGACTCCCATCGGGGACGAGGAAGACTCGAATCTCGGGGATTTCATCGAGGACAAGCGGGCCCTGGCCCCGGCGGACGAGGTGGAGCACACCAAGCTCGGGGATCAGATCCAGGAGCTTTTAGGCGAGCTGACCTCCCGGGAGGAGCAGGTCCTGCGCAAGCGTTTCGGTCTCGGGGAGAAATCGGACCACACCCTCGAAGAGGTGGGCAAGCTCTTCAACGTCACCCGGGAACGTATCAGACAGATCGAGGCCAAGGCCCTGCGCAAGCTCAAACACCCTTCCAGGAGCCAGATCCTGCGTTCCTACTATGAAGGATGATGATTGCAGGATGCAGGATTTGCTATTGCCAACTAAAAAACCAGGTTCGTTATAAAACGAACCTGGTTTTTCAGTTGGGCCTGTGATGATTCAGCTTGTCCGCCCTTTCCCTGGCCCGGGCCAGGATCTCTTCTTCCCCGTCCACCACCTGGTCGGTCATCAGAACCTTGCCGTCACAGATGGTGGTCTGCACGCAGTCGCCATTGGCGGCATAGACCAGATTGGAAATCAGATTGTGGTTCGGGGTCAGTCTGTGGTGCCCCAAATCCACCAGGATACAGTCGGCCAGACAGCCTTCCCT